>CAZWDE010000024.1:16175-17324 GCA_964632555.1 uncultured Limibaculum sp. | reverse complement strand
CGATGTTGAGCAGGATCGGGATCCCGCCCGCCACCGCCGGCACGCCGAGGATCAGCTTGTCGCGCAGGCCCATCACGACGCGCGCGTTGGGGTAGAGCGTCTCGAGATCGGCCTCGGGAATGTTGCGGAAGAGCTTGAGATAGATCGCGCCGGGCCTCAGCCGCCCGCATTCGCGCGGATCGGCGTCGGGCCGGAGCGAGGCCGCGAAGATCACGTGGTCGTAGACGGGCGCCTCCACCGTCTCGCGGCGGAGACCGAACCACCGCCGCACCTCGAGCGGCCGGCGCCGGCGTCCGCGCCCATGGAAGCGCACGGCGTCGAACACCCCCTTCGGCACCCGCACCTTGGCCGAGACGCGGCCCGCGGCGTCGGTCGCCGAGACGACGCGGTCCTCGCCGAGGCGCTCGAAATTCGCGGCCTCGATGGCGGTATCGAGCTCGGCGAGAAAGGCCGCGCGCTCCTCCGCCTGCGCCTCGAGGGGACCCGGCTCGGGACGGTCGGGGTTGAACCGCGCGTAGAGGTCCTTCAGCCGCTCGCGCGCGGCGAAGAAGAGCAGGTGCACGAGCAGCGAGAGCCGTCGCCCGAGGCGCGCGACCGCGGCGCGCTCGTCCGGCGCGAGGCCCTCGGTCTCGGCGATGGCGGCCAGGATGGCGCGCTTCGGCACGCCCATGTAGCGGCCGCGCTCGCGGCGCGAGGGCACCCCCGCCGGCGCGGCATCGCCGGTCTCGGCGGGCGTCTCGCGCGCGCTGTCGTTCACCGAAGGCTCCTCGTCGCGACCGGGCGGAGCATAGCAGCGGGCCGGAGGGCCGGCTACGGGCTCGGGCCGGCCGCGCGCTCGAGCGCCGCGAGCCAGTTCTCGCGGCAGATCTTGGCGATCAGCGGCTCGCCGTAGCCCGCCTGGCGCATCGCGGCGACGAGCCGGCCGAGGCCGCGCACGTCGCCGATCTCGCTCGGCAGCTCGCAGCCGTCGAAGTCCGAGCCGAGCGCCACGCCGTCCTCGCCGAGCCGCTCGAGCAGGTGGTCGAGATGGCGGAGCATCTGGCTCACGGGGGTGTCGTTGTCGTGTCGGCAGTCCTCGCGCAGGAAGCAGACATGGAAGTTGAGCCCGACGAGGCCGCCCGACTCCGCCACCGCGTCGAGCTGGCGGTC
>CAZWDE010000024.1:0-16075 GCA_964632555.1 uncultured Limibaculum sp. | reverse complement strand
ACGGCAAGGTCGTGGCTGACGAGGAGGTAGCTCAGCCCCCGCTCGGCGCGCAGATCGGCGAGGAGGTTGAGCACCTCCGCCTGCACCGAGACGTCGAGCGCCGAGGTCGGCTCGTCGAGCAGCAGGATCCGCGGCTCGAGCATCAGCGCGCGCGCGATCGCCACGCGCTGGCGCTGCCCGCCCGAGAGCTGGTGGGGGTAGCGGAAGCGGAAGCCGCGGCCGAGGCCCACCTGCTCGAGCGCCCGCTCGATCCGCGCGTCGATGTCCGGCTGGCGGTGCAGCCGCGCCGGCTCGGCGAGCGTGCGGTCGACCGTGTGGCGCGGGTGGAGCGAGCCGTAGGGGTCCTGGAACACCATCTGCACGGTGCGGTAGAAGGCCATGTCGCGGCGCGCGCCGAGCGGGCGGCCCAGCACCGCGATGCGCCCGCCCGCCGCCGGCACGAGCCCCGCGATCGCGCGCAGCACCGTCGACTTGCCCGAGCCCGACTCGCCGACGAGGCCGTAGGCGCTGCCCTCGGGCACCTCGAAGGACACGCCGTCGACCGCGGCGATGCGCCCCTCGCCGCGGCCGAAGACGACCCGCAGCCCCTCGACCGACAGCGCCGGCTGGGCGGCGTCGCTCACGGCCGCCTCACGCGGGGAGGTGTCCATCGACACTCGGGGCGTCCTTCCAGGCGGGGTCGCGGGTCATGGCGGCGAGGCGGGTCTGCCCGGCGTCGAGCGTCGGAAGCGCGCGCAGCAGCCCCTGCGTGTAGGGGTGGCGCGCGGCGTGCAGGTCGCGCGCGCGGCAGGTCTCGACGATGCGCCCGGCATACATGATCAGGATGCGGTCGCAGAAGGTCGCCACGAGATTGAGGTCGTGGCTGATGAAGACGAGCCCCATGCCGCGCTCGCCGACCAGCCGGTCGAGGATCTCGAGCACCGAGAGGCGCACGGTGACGTCGAGCGCCGAGGTCGGCTCGTCGGCGATCAGGAGCTCGGGGTCCGGCGCGAGCATCATCGCGATCATGATGCGCTGGCCCATGCCGCCGGAGACCTCGTGGGGATAGAGGCGGGCGACCCGGGCCGCGTCGCGGATCTGCACCGCGTCGAGCATCTCGAGGGTGCGCGCCTCGGCCCCGGCGCGGGAGGCGCCGGTGTGGACGCGGTAGGCCTCGGCGATCTGGCGGCCGACCGTCATCGTCGGGTTGAGGGAGAATTTCGGGTCCTGCATCACCATGGAGATGCGCGCGCCGCGGATCCGGCGCATCCGCCGCTCGGAGACGCGGGCGAGGTCGATGCCGTCGAACTCCATGCGCCGCGCCGCGACCCGGCCGGGCGGGCGCACGAGGCGCAGGATCGATCGCCCGGTCATCGACTTGCCCGAGCCCGACTCGCCGACGATGCCGACGCGCTCGCGCCCGACCGCGAAGGAGATCCCGCGCACCGCCTCGACGATCCCGCCGCCGGGCTTGGCGAAGCGCACATGCAGGTCCTCGACCGTGAGAAGCGCGGTCATCGGCCCTCCGGCGGCTCTTCGCGTCCCTGCGGACGCTCATCGCCGCGCGCGGAGGGCGCGCGGCCCTTCGGGCCGACCGCCGGCGCCGGCGCCGAAGAGAGCGCGCAGGCGCTCGATGAGGCGCCCGGCCTCACCGGCCCTTGCTCCGCGGGTCGAGCACGTCGCGGAGGCCGTCGCCGAGCAGGTTGAACCCGAGCGAGACCACGAAGATCGCGAGGCCCGGCATGGTCGCCACCCACCACTGGTCGAGGATGAATTTCCGCCCGGCGGAGATCATCGCGCCCCATTCGGGCGTGGGCGGCTGCGCGCCGAGGCCGAGAAAGCCGAGCCCCGCGGCCGTCAGGATCACGCCGGCCATGTCGAGCGTCACGCGGATGATGATCGAGCTCATGCATTGCGGCCAGATATGGCCGGTGATGATCCGCATCGGTCCCGCGCCCTGCAGCTGCACGGCGGCGATGTAGTCGGCCTTGCGGATGGTGATCGTCTCGGCGCGCGCGATGCGGGCATAGGGCGGCCAGGCGGTCAGCGTGATGGCGAGGATCGCGTTCTCGATCCCGGCGCCGAGCGCGGCCACGAAGGCGAGCGCCAGCACGAGGCGGGGGAAGGCGAGGAAGACGTCGGTGATCCGCATCAGCACCGCGTCGGCCCAGCCGCCGAGATAGCCGGCCGCGGTTCCGACGAGCAGCCCGATCGCCGGCGCCGTGACCGCCACCAGCGTCACGATGAAGAGGGTGATCGCCGCGCCGTGGACGATGCGGCTCCAGATGTCGCGGCCGAGCTCGTCCGAGCCGAGCAGGAACCCGCCCTGCCCGGGTGGCGTGAGCCGCGCCGAGAGGTCCTGCGACAGCGGGTCGTGCGTGGCGAGGAGCGGCGCGAGGGCCGCCATCAGGACGAGGCCGACGATGATCAGGAGCCCCGCCATCGCGAGCGGATTGCCCGCGAAGGCGCGCCAGCCGAGCCAGGCCTGCCCGAGCCGCGCCTGCAGGCGCGACTGCGGCGCCTCGGCCGTCAGCCAGGCGCGCCAGCCCGTCGGCTCCGCCGCGGCGCGCTCGCGGAAGAGATCGACCATCAGCGGGCCCGCGGGTCGACGACCCGGTAGAGCAGGTCGGACAGCATGTTGAGCCCGATGAAGCAGAGCCCGACCACGATGGTGCCGCCCAGCACGGCGTTCATGTCGGCGGAGAGCAGGGCCGTGGTGATGTATTGCCCGAGGCCGGGCCAGGCGAAGATCGTCTCGGTCAGCACCGAGCCTTCGAGGAGGTTCGCATAGGAGAGCGCGATCACCGTGATCAGCGGGATCCAGACATTGCCGAGCGCGTGGCGCCAGATCACCGCCGTTTCGGAGACGCCCTTCACGCGCGCCGTGGTGATGTATTCCTTGCCCAGCTCCTCGATCATGAAGCTCCGGGTCATCCGCGAGATGTAGGCGAGCGAGTAGTAGCCGAGGATCGAGGCCGGCAGCACGATGTGGTGCACCGCGTTCCAGAAGATCGTCCAGTCGCGCGCGATCAGGCTGTCGATCAGGATCATGCCGGTGATCGACGGGATCAGGTCCTTGTACCACTCGTCGAGCCGGCCGGGGCCGCCGACCCAGCCGAGCTGGCCGTAGAAGATCATGAGCCCGATGAGCCCGATCCAGAACACCGGCATCGAGTAGCCGAAGAGCCCGAAGAGCCGCACCAGATGGTCGGGCCAGCGCCCCTGGTGCACCGCCGCCAGCACCCCCATCGGCACGCCGAGGACGACCCCGAGGATCACCCCGAGCGTCGCGAGCTCGAGGGTGGCGGGGAAGACGCGGGCGATGTCCTCGGCCACCGGCCGCGCGGTGAGGAGCGACTGCCCGAAATCGCCCCGCACCACGTCGCCGAGGAAGATCCAGAACTGCACGAGCAGCGGCTCGTCGAGGCCGAGCTCGGCGCGCGCCGCCTCGTAGACCTCCTGGGAGGCGCGCTCGCCGACGACCGCGAGCACCGGGTCGATCGGCATCACCCGCCCGATCAGGAAGGTGACGAACAGCAGCCCGACCATCGTGATCGCGAGCGAGGCGAGCGCCGAGAGGAGGCCCGCCCCCCGGCGCAGCAGCGGCGAGGCGCCCGCGCGCCCCGCCGCCGTTCTCGCCCGCTCGCCGACGCTCGCGGTCACGCGGGCATCACTTGGTCACGGACCAGTAGAAGGCCGCCGTGATCGCCGATCCGGTGACGAAGCCCGCGACGTTGTCCTGCCGCGCCACCTGCTCGATCTTCTGGAACATCGGCACGAAGGGCGAGGTCCGCTGCCACTCGCGCTGGATCTCGCGATACATCTCGGCGCGGGCCTCGCGGTCCTGCTCCACCACCGCGGCCTCGGTCGCCTTCGTCATCTCGGGGATGTCCCAGCCGACGCGCCAGGCGAGCTTGCCGGTGAGGCCCGCATCGTCGGAGTTGTCCGGGTTGTGGGCGAAGGTGTCGGCGTTGGTGTGCGGGTCCGGGTAGTCCGGCCCCCAGGCGCCGACATAGATGTCGAAGTCGCGCGAGCGGTATTTCGCCAGCGTCTGCGCGCCGGTCGCCTGGCTGATCGTCGCCTCGATGCCGACCTCGGCGAAGGCCTGCTGGAGCGTCTGGGCGATCTCGACCCGCTCCTGCGCGGTGCGCACGATGATCTCGACCGGGAAGCCGTCGCCCTCGCCGGCCGCCTCGAGCAGCTCGCGCGCCTTGTCGATGTCGAGGCTGTAGGGCTGCTCCTTCAGCTCGCCCATGTAGGTGAGCGGCAGGAACGCCTGGTGCACCGTGTACTGGCCCTTGAGGAACGAGTTGGCCATGCCCTCGTAGTCGGCCAGCCACTTGAACGCCTCGCGCACCTCGGGCTTGGCGAGATGCGGCCGGGACTGGCTGAGCGCGAAATACATGATCCGGCCGCGGAGGTCGCTGTCGACCGAGATGCCGTCGGCACCCTCGACCGCCGAGATGTCCTCGGGGTTGAGATTGCGCGCGATGTCGACGTCGCCGCGCTCGAGCAGGAGCCGCTGCGTGGCCGATTCGGGGATGTGGCGCACGATCACGCGCTCCATCGCCGGCGCGCCGCGCCAGAAGTCGGCGTTGGCTTCGAGGGTGTAGCTCTCGTTGGGCTTCCAGTTGACGAGCGTGTAGGCGCCCGAGCCCGCCGAGTTGGTCTTGAGCCAGGCGTTGCCCCAGTCGCCGTCCTGCTCGTTCGCCTGCACCGTCTCGCTGTCGACGATGTAGGCGATCGTCGCGGTCAGGCAGTTGAGCACGAAGCTCTCGGCATAGGTGCGGTCGGTCGTCAGCTGGAAGGTGCGGTCGTCGAGCGCGACGAGCGTCTCGTCCATGTTGTCCGGCGTGAAGCCGAACTGGGTGAGGATGAAGGAGGGCGTCTTGGCCATCGCCACCGCGCGGCGGAGCGAGAACTCGACGTCGCGCGCCGTCACCGGGTTGCCCGAGGAGAATTCGAGCCCCTCGCGGATCTGGAAGGTGAACACGCGGCCGTCGTCCGACACCTCCCAGCTCTCGGCGATGTCGGGCACGTAGCCCTTGGAGAGGTCGGTCGGGTCGAAGCTCACGAGCGAGCCGTAGAGGTTGTTGAGGATGTCCGAGCCCGAGAACTCGAAGCTCTCCTGCGGGTCGAGCGAGGTGATGTCGTCGATCGAGGTCGCGATCACCAGGATGTTGGGCGGGGTCTCGGCGCGGGCCGTCTCGGCGAGGCCGAACGGCAGGGCGGCGAGCCCGAGGGCGAGACCCCCGGCGGCGAGGCCGAGGAGTCGGCGCGACAGGGCCATGACGTGTCTCCCGTGGGTTGGTTTTATCCCCGAAGGCTAGACGCGAAGCCGAGGGCTTGCAACGCTCCGTCTCTGGCACCGCAACAGGAGAACTCCGGGAGGACGGATGGACGTCGAAGTCTACAGGACGCGGCTGCTCGCGCGGCGCGAGGAACTGACCCGGCGCGTGCGCGAGATCGAGCACGACCTCGCGGAGGAGGCGCCGAAGGACTGGGAGGACCGGGCGAGCGAGCGCGAGGGCGACGAGGTGCTCGAGGATCTCGAGGAGGCCGGGCTCGCCGAGCTCCGGATGATCGAGGCGGCGCTGAAGCGGATCGAGGCGGGCGAGTACGGCGTCTGCGTCAATTGCGGGGAGGACATCGCGCCCGAGCGGCTCGACGCGGTTCCCCACGCCGCGCGCTGCCGCCACTGCGCCTGAGGCGCGCCGCCCCGCCCGGCGGGACGGCGCGGGACGCTGTGTCAGGCGAAGAGCTCGTCGAAATCGAAGCTGAGATTGCCCTCGTCGAGCCGGGCGAGATCGGCGATCGCCGCGGCGTCGTCGACCGGGTTGCCCTCGGCGTCGGTCAGCGCCCCCGCCTCGCCGAGATTGGCGATCTGCGAGAGGCCGTCCTCCTGGTCGAAGTGGAACAGGCGGTTCACGTCGAGATTGACGTTGTAATAGGCGAAGAAGAAGTCGTCCGCCTCGCCGGCGTCGACCACCGCCTGCGCCGCCTGCCCGGCATTGTTCCAGATGCCCTGCAGGACGTAGGTGTTGTTGCCGGTGTCGAGGCCGTCGAGGCCGGCGTCGACATTGTCGTCCTCGCCGCCGACGCGCGCGACGTTCTGGAACTTGAGCTCCTCGTCGGCCGCGAAGCCGAAGCTCTCGGCGTCGAGCACGAACTGGTCGCGGTGGATGTCGAAGTCGAGGATCGTGTCGGCGCCCGCGCTGTCGCCGGCGGCGAAGCCGAAGTCGTCGCGCCCGGCGCCGCCCGAGACGCTGTCGTTCCCCTCGCCGCCGAGGATCCGGTCGGCCCCGAAGCGGCCGTGGATCGCGTCGTCGCCGTCGAGGCCGAGGATCAGGTCGTCGCGGACGCTGCCGCGGATCGTGTCGTCGCCGTTGCTGCCGACGATCTGGCGGTCGACGTCGTCGACCAGCAGGTCGCGGACGAGGTCGAAGGCCGCGAGGAACTTCGCGGCGGGCAGGAAGAAGGCCATGGGGTCTCTCCGTCACTCTGGATCGCGCGTGGGTGGCTCGGTGCGGCCGACGCGCGCGGCCGTCACGCGGGCTGAGTGCGGCAGCGGCGGGGAGACGTTCGACACGGGGATGTCAGCGGCGCGGTCGAACCGGCCGGCGCGGGCCGGGCACCGACGCCCGTTCAGCCGAGCGGCGCCGCGACCGGGGCGAAGCTCTCGCAGTCGGCCCGCCCCCAGCGCTCGAGATAGCCGTGGCCGTCGTCGCGCCCCTCGACGAGGAAGCGCTCCGGCAGCCACGGGAAGGCGACGTGGCCCTCGACCGTCTCGCCGTTGCGGTGGCGGACGTTGAAATGGCGCGGCGTGAGCTCGCGGGGGTGGCGGAGCCCCGCGGCGCCGACAAGCTCGGCGAGCGCCTTCAGCGTGTTGCGGTGGAAGTTGGCGACCCGCCGCGCCTTGTCCGGCACGTCGATCGCGCGGGCGCGGACCGGGTCCTGCGTCGCGACGCCGACCGGGCAGCGGTTGGTGTGGCAGGCCTGCGCCTGGATGCAGCCGATGGCGAACATGAAGCCGCGGGCGGAGTTGCACCAGTCGGCCCCGAGCGCGGCGGCGCGCGCCATGTGGAAGGCGGTGACGACCTTGCCGGCGGCGCCGATCTTCACGCGGTCGCGGATCCCGGCGCCGCGCAGCGTGTTGTGGACGAAGTGCAGCCCGTCGACGAGCGGCATGCCGACGCGGTTGGCGAATTCGAGCGGCGCGGCGCCGGTCCCGCCCTCCTTGCCGTCGACCACGATGAAGTCGGGCACGATCCCGGTCTCGAGAAACGCCTTGACGAGGCACATGAACTCGCGCCGGTGCCCGATGCAGAGCTTGAAGCCGACCGGCTTCGCCCCCGAGAGCTCGCGGAGCCGCCCGAGGAAGCGGGCGAACTCGCGCGGGGTCTCGAAGGCCGAATGCGCGGCGGGCGAGACGCAGTCGACCCCCATCGGCACGCCGCGGGCCTCGGCGATCTCGGGCGTGATCTTGGCCGCGGGCAGCAGGCCGCCATGGCCGGGCTTGGCGCCCTGGCTGAGCTTGACCTCGATCATCTTCACCTGCGGGTCGCCGGCCTGAGCGGCGAAGCGCTCGGGGTCGAAGCGGCCCTCGGCGTCGCGGCAGCCGAAATAGCCCGAGCCCACCTCGTAGATCAGGTCGCCCCCGCCCTCGCGGTGGTAGCGGCTGATGCCGCCCTCGCCGGTGTCGTGGGCGAAGCCGCCGGCCTTCGCTCCCTTGTTGAGCGCGAGGATGGCGTTGGACGAGAGCGCGCCGAACGACATCGCCGAGATGTTGAAGACCGAGGCGGCGTAGGGCTGGCGGCAGTCGGGCCCGCCGATCGTCGTGCGGAAGTCCCAGTCCTCGACATGCACCGGCCGCATCGAATGCGTGATCCAGCCATAGCCGCCCGCGTAGACGTCCTCGCGCGTGCCGAAGGGGCGCTTGTCCTCGACGTCCTTGGCGCGCTGGTAGGCGATCGAGCGCATCTCGCGCGAGAACGGCTCCTCGTCCTTGTCGTTCTCGATGAGGTATTGCCGGATCTCGGGCCGGATCCCCTCGAAGATGAAGCGCATGTGGCCGAGCACGGGGTAGTTGCGCAGGATCGAGTGGCTCGGCTGCAGCAGATCGTAGGTCCCGACGCCGGCGAGCGCGCCGAGCGCGAGGAAGACCGGCAGGGCCCAGAGCGTGAAAACGCTCGCGATCCCGGCGCAGAGCGCCAGCGCGCAGACCCCGGCGAAGAACCCGTAGCGCTGGTAGCGGGCGAGAAGGCTCATGCCGGTCTCCGGGCCGCCGCTCACACCGCCGCCGCGAGGCCGGGCGGCAGCGCCCGCTCGACGGCCAGCGCCAGCCGGTCGACGAGCGTCTCGATCTCGGCGTCGGAGACGATGAAGGGCGGCGCCAGCAGCACGTGGTCGCCCGCGCGCCCGTCGGCCGTGCCCTGCATCGGGTAGCAGATGAGCCCCGCCTCGAAGGCCGCCGCCTTGATGCGGGGGGCGATCCCGGCTTCGGGCGGGAAGGGCGCCTTCGTCCCGCGGTCGGCGACGAGCTCGACGGCGCGGAAGAGCCCGCGGCCGCGGATGTCGCCGACATGCGCGTGCTGGCCGAAGCGGTCCGCGAGCGCGGCCGCGAGGCGCTCGCCCATCTCGGCCGAGCGGCGGACGAGATCGCGGCCCGTCAGCGCCCGCAGCACCGCGAGGCCCGCCGCGGCCGCGACCGGATGGGCGAGACAGGTGTGCCCGTGGCCGAACACGCCCGAGCCCGACGCGATGCTCTCGTAGATCGCCGCCGAGCAGAGCATCGCCCCGATCGGCTGGTAGCCGCCGCCGAGCCCCTTGGCGTTCAGGCAGATGTCGGGCGCGACCCCCTCCGCCTCGCAGGCGAAGAGCGTGCCGCAGCGCCCCATGCCGCACATCACCTCGTCGAGGATCAGCAGCACGCCGTGGCGGTCGCAGATCTCGCGGATGCGGGCGAGGTAGCCGGGCGCGGGCGGCACGGCGCCGGCGGTGGCGCCGACCACCGTCTCGGCCATGAAGGCCATCACGGTCTCGGGCCCGAGGCGGAGGATCTCGGCCTCGAGCGCGTCGGCCGCGCGACGGCCATAGGCCTCGGCGCTCTCGTCCGCGCGCTGGTGGCGGTAGGCGAAGCAGGGCTCGATGTGATGCGTCTCGGCGAGGAGCGGCGCGAAGGGCGCGCGCCGCGCCGCATTGCCGCTCGCCGCGAGCGCGCCGAGCGTGCTGCCGTGATAGCTCTGGCGCCGCGCGATCAGGTGGCGCCGCGCCGGCTCGCCGCGCTCGAGGACGTGCTGACGCGCGAGCTTGATCGCGGCCTCGGCCGCCTCGGAGCCGCCCGAGACGAGATAGACCCGGTCGAGCCCCGCAGGCGCGTGCCGGATCAGGAGATCGGCCAGCGCCTCGGCGGGTTCCGAGCTCAGAAAGCCCGTATGCGCGAAGGCGAGGCGGTCGAGCTGCGCCTTGATCGCGGCGATCACCTCACGGTCGCCATGGCCGAGGCAGGAGACCGCCGCGCCGCCCGAGCCGTCGAGATAGCGCCGGCCCGCGCGGTCGATCAGCCAGCAGCCCTCGCCCGCGACGGCGACCGGCGGCGTCTCGGCGCAGCGGCGGGGAAAGAGATGCGACATCGGCGGGTCTCCGGCTCGAGGAGCACGCTACGGGCGCGGGCCCGTCCGCACAAGCGGGCGCGCCCGTCCACAGTGCCGCGCCTCGCCCGGTCAGTCGCGGAACTGGAGATCGTAGAGCCGCGAGTAGAGCCCGCCGGCCGAGCGGAGCTCGGCGTGGGTGCCGGTCTCGACCACCCGGCCGTCCTCGATCACGTGGATGACGTCGGCGTGGCGGACGGTGGCGAGCCGGTGCGCGATCACGATGGTGGTGCGCCCCGCCATCAGCCGCTCGAGCGCCTCGCCGACGGCGCGCTCGGCCTCGGCGTCGAGCGCCGAGGTCGGCTCGTCGAGCAGCAGGATGGGCGCGCCGCGGAGCATGGCCCGCGCGATGGCGATCCGCTGGCGCTCGCCGCCCGAGAGCTGCGCGCCGTTCTCGCCGAGCTCGGTCGCGTAGCCCTGCGGCAGCCGGGCGATGAAGTCGTGCGCGTTGGCGGCGCGGGCGGCGGCCTCGATCTCGGCATCGCTCGCCGCGAGCCGGCCGAGCCGGATGTTGGAGCGCACGTCGCCCTCGAAGAGGAACGCGTCCTGGCTGACATAGGCGATGGCGCCGCGCAGGCTGTCGAAGGTGACGTGGCGGAGATCCTGCCCGTCGATCAGCACGCGCCCCTCGCCGGGGTCGTAGAACCGCTCGATGAGGGCGAAGATCGTCGACTTGCCCGCGCCCGAGGGCCCCACCAGCGCGGTGACCCGGCCCGCCGGCGCCGTCAGGTCGAGCCCGCGGAGCGCCGGGGCCTTCTCGCCGTAGCGGAAGCGCACGCCCTCGAGCCGCACCTCGCCGCCGCCGACCGCGAGCGGGCGCGCGCCCTCGGCCTCCGCGATCTTCGGCGGGTTGTCGAGCAGCTTGTAGAGCATCTCGACGCCGACGAGCGCCGCCTGCAGCGCGATGTTGAGCCGGGCGAGGCGCTTCGCCGGGTCGAACGCCATGAGAAGCGCGGTGATGAAGGAGAAGAAGGCGCCGGGGTCGCCGCCGCCGGAGACGACCCGCCAGCCGCCGTAGAGGATCACCGCCGCGATCGCGAGCCCGCCGAAGGTCTCCATCAGCGGGTTGGTCGCCGCACCGACCTGGGCGATCCGGTCGGCGCGCTCGCGCACGTCCTCGACGGCGCCCTCCATGTCGCGGCGCATCACCGGCTCGAGCCCGAAGGCCTTGACGACGCGGGCTCCCTGGGCGGTCTGCTGGATCGTGGTGATGATCTTCGCCATCGAGAGCAGCTCGGCCCGGGCGACCGACTTCACCTTGCGCACCAGCAGCCACTCGCCATAGGCGATCGGCGGCCCGACGACGAGGGCGATCCCGGCGAGCAGCGGGTCCTGCACCACCATCACGACGCAGAGCGCGATCAGCGCGAAGAGATCGCGCCCCATCGAGGTGACGACGAGCGTGATCGCCTCGCGCGCGGCCCGCGCGTTCTGGCTGAAGCGCATCGAGAGCTGGCCGGTCGTCATCTTGTCGTAGAAGTCGATCCGGTGGCGCTGCACGTGATCGAACAGGCGCATCTGGATGTCGGCGACCACGCGGTTGCCGATGCGCGTCAGGATCACCGTCTGGACATAGGTCGCGACCCCCTTGACGATGAAGATCCCGGCGACCGCGCCCGACAGGACCCAGACCATGCGCGCGTTCTTCTCGATGAAGATGTCGTTGACGACGTCCTGCATCAGCCACGCGCTGAGGCCGGTCATCGCCGCGACCACGCCCATGAAGACGAGCGCGAGCGCGTAGCCCTTCCAGTGGGCGAGCCCGTTGTCGAGGAAGAGCCGCGTCAGGATCCGGCGCTGGCGCTCGGGGTCGAGCCGCGGCGGCTTCGCCTCGCCCGGGGGCGGCAGCGGCTCCGCCCCGACCGGATTGGCCGGTGCGCCCACGGGCCTCAGCCGCGCCTGACCGCGGCGCGGGGACGGAGGCGCGCGGCCTCCCAGCGGGCGGCGGCCGCGCGCAGCGCCTCGGCCGCGGCGGCGACGCTGACCTCGGCCCAGCGGAAGTCGCCGTCCGGGTAGTGCCCGGTCCAGTCGCGGTAGGGCGTGAGGCGGTAGGGCAGCGGGTGGTAGTTGGCGAAGGCGGGGCCGTATTCGGCGTTGGCCGAGAAGTCGGTGGCCAGCACCTCGACCCCGGCCTCGAGGCATTCGCGGATGTTGAGCCCGTAGCCCTCGGCGCGGTGGAGCGAGAGATAGACGTCGGCCGCGGCCTGCAGCCCGGCGATCTCGGCCGCCTCCATCTCGCGCTCGAAGATGTGGATGTTGGGCGCGCCGCCGATCATCTCGGCCAGCTCGTCGAGGACGCAGCGCGTGCGCTTGGAGACGCGGAGCTTCATCAGCAGCCGGCGCGCGGGATCGTCGCCGAACGCCGCCTTCCAGGCGGCGACATGCGCCCACGGGTTCTTGCGCGCGGGGCAGGAGCAGAGATCCATGATCGCGACGCCGAGAAAGGCATCGTGCGGCAGGCCGTGGGCCGCCCGGTCGAGCGGCACGACGCGGGCCGGCGGGGTGACGGCGTGCGGGCGCACCCGCACCGGGATGCCGTGCGCCGCCGGCATGAGCGCCGCGCGGCTGTAGGCCGAGGGCGTCCAGATCTCGTGGACGATGTCGAGCGCGAAGGCCCAGTCGGCCGGGAAGATCGGCGTCTCCCACACCCAGAGCCCGATCCGCCGCGCCCGCGCGATGCGCTCGGGCGGCAGCGCCGAGAGGAGCGTGGCGTAGCTGTCGGGCGGTGACAGCAGATAGACGGTGCCGATCTCCGGCCCGCTCTGGTGCACGAGCGCGTGGGTCTGGCGGCGCGTGGCGGCGAGATCGAGGGTCTCGATGCCGGGATGCTCGCGCCTGAGGCGCTCGAGCTCGTAGACCGCCGCCCGGCTGAGCCCGCTCGACCCCGAAAAGTCGCCGAGCGCGAGGGCGGGCCCGCTCGCGCGCGGCGTCGCGCTCTTGCGGTAGGGGGCCACGGCCTCCATGTTCTCGCCGAGCCACCGGCGCCGACGCGCCGGCATCCGGACGCGCCGCCAGAGCGTGGTCAGCGTCCAGCGCGCCCGGGCCTTCGGCCAGCGGCGGAAGGTCCGCTCGGGATCATCTGTCTGCTCGTCCAACCGGCTGGTCCGTTGTTTTCTCGCCCGGCTTGCCAAGGGCTCTTATCGGGTTCCCGCCGGCTCGTCCAGCGGAGCGTCGTGGCCGGCGCGGCGCAGCACCTCGGCGACCATCCGGTCGAAGGCGACGACCGAGCGGCTGAGATCGTAGCGGCGTTCGACGCGGGCGCGGGCGGCGCGCGAGAGCGCGGCGCGCCGGTCGGGCGCGCGGATCAGCGCGTCGACCGCCTCGGCGATGTGCGGCGCGTCCGGGCGCTCGAGCAGGATGCCGGCGTCGCCCACCACCTCGACGAAGCCCGAGGCCCGGCTCGCCACCACCGCCGCGCCGCTCGCCATCGCCTCGACCGCGACGCGCCCGAAGCTCTCCTCGCCCTGCGTCGGCGCGACCGCGATCGCGCTCCGCGCCATCCACGCGCGCACCTCGGAATGCGGGGCGTCGGCGATCACCTCGACCCGCTCGCCGAGCCGGGCGAGCGCGGCGTGCACCTCGGCGGCGTAGTCGCGGTGCTCCTCCGAGGAGGCGATGATGAAGGCCGCGCGCCAGTCGCGGTGATGCGCGAGCACGCGCTCGAGCCCCTCCGCCGCCTCGAGCACCCCCTTCTCGGGCGCCAGCCGGCCGACGAAGAGCACGATGGGGTGTTTCTCGGCGTCGGCCGACCAGAGGCCGCTGTCCACCCCGTTGGGGGTCACGTAGACCGGCATCCGCATCCCCGGCCAGTTCTGCTCGAAGCTCGCCCGGCACCGCTCGGAGACGAAGGCGATCGCCGAGAGCCGGTTGAACGCCATGCGCTTCCAGAGCCCGGAGAGCCAGTTGCGCGGCGGGTTCTGGAAGTTGTGCCGGACCAGCGCGACCGGCGTGTCGGGGAAGCGCGCGGCGAGCCGCGCCGCCGTCGGCAGGTGCTGGTGCGCGACGATCAGCGAGGGGCGCTCCTCGCGCAGCAGCCTCTCGAGATGGCCCTTGGAGCGCCCGCGCGGCCAGAAGCGCGCGCGCACGTCCGGGAACGGCTCGTCGACCTCCTCGGCCAGCACGACGATGTTGTCGCGGAACCGGCTCCACAGCGCGGTCTCGCGGATGTGGAGGTCGATCGAGGTCGCGGCGTGGGGCGTGAAGCGCATGTTGCGCGGCGCCACGAGGGCGAGGGTCACGCCGTGCGGCAGGCTCGGCCCCGCGTGGCGGTGTCGGGTCATCGCGGCCGCCGGACCGTCGCGCGGCTCCGACAGGGGCCCCGCCGGCGGATCCGCCGGACCCGGCCGGACCGCACCGGACTGGCAGAAGGATGCGCCCGCGGCCCCTCGTGCATGCTCCCGACCCGCCCTGTCCGCTCCCGATAGCGGCGAGCCGCCACTACAGGGCGCGGACGCGTCGCTGTCAACATGCTGCTCGGGGAAGCGATCGGCGCTCATGACTTGCGCCCGAGGAAGAGATGCGAACGGAACGGCCCGTCGCGTCCGGCGGCGAAGTCCTCCTGCACCTCGAGCGGCGCGATCCCGGCCTCCGCCATCAGGGCGAAGACCGCCGGCTGCGGCAGCACGTGCATCTCCATGCCTCCCGGGCGCGCCCCTGCGTCGGCCTCGGCCGAATAACGGTAGTGGCGGGCGTAGGTGAGGCACTGCACCAGCACGACGCCGCCCGGCGCGAGGCCGGCGAAGACGGCGCCGAGGATCGCCGCCTGCACCGGCGGCGGGTTGTGCTGCAGCACGAGGCGGGAGAACACGAAGTCCTGCCCCGCGGCGAGCGGCCCATAGTCCTCGACCCGCGCGACATGGGCGAGCGTCACGTTGGCGAGCCCGAGGGCGGCGAGTTCGCGCTCGGCCACCGCGAGATGGGCCGGCGAGATGTCGGCGCCGGTCACGTGGGCGAAGCGCCGCGCCAGCGCCCGCGTCGCGCGGCCGACCCCGCAGCCGATCTCGAGGCAGCGCATCGCGGCGGGATCGGCGCCGGGCACCCGCTCGAGCGCGGCGTCGACCAGCACCCCCTCGACCTCGGCGCTCGCCTCGAAATCCGCGCGGTTGTCCTCGATCCGGTCCGGTCGGAAGGCCTCGTGTGTGATCACCGACCAGTGCGGCGCGCTCGTCCCGAGCGCCGCCCAGGTCTCGGCGATGCGCTCCCACAGCGCGGCGCCGTGCGTCCCCGCCGCGGTCTCGACCGCGTTCGGCGGGGGCAGGATGCCGCGCGCGAGGAGCAGGGGCACGGTGCCGGGGCGCTCGTCGGCGTGGTGCGCGGCGCCGTTGAGGCCGTCCTCCGCGAGCGCCGCCGCGGCCAGCCGCCCGAGCAGCGCCTCCGCCTCGAGGCGGGCGTAGTGCGCCGCGAATTCGGGGCTGCGGATCAGCGCGCGCCGCAACGCCGCCTCCGAGCCGATCCGCCGGTGGTGCTCGAGCACCGCCGCGGTCTCGGGCGCGCGCCCGAGGATCGCCCGGAAGGTCGCCACCACCGTCTCCTCGGAGAGCATCCCGCCGTCCTCTTCGCCGCCCGTCGCGGTCTCGCCGCCCGCCACTGCCATCTGTGTTGCCTCCGGCCTCGCTTCGGGTTTGCGGTCGTCGCCGCATTATACAGTGAACTTTACACCACAGCAAAATGCTGTAGCCTAGAGGAGATCGCAACGAGCGAATCTCTCGAGGACCAGCGCGATGTACGTGCACAACCAGAAGACGAGCGAGGCCGATGTCCAGGCGCTGCGGCGCGCCGGCGGCCAGTGGCTCAAGGAGCTGCGCCAGCGGCGCAACCTGTCGCAGCGCGAGCTCGCCCACGCCGTGGGCGCGGAGTACTACACCTTCATCTCCCAGCTGGAGAACGGGCGCGGCCGCATCCCGCCCGACCGCTACCAGCAGTGGGCCGACGCGCTCGGCCTGCCGGTCTGGACGCTGGTGTTCAACATCATGCGCTTCTACGACCCCGTGACCTTCGAAATCCTCTTTGGGAAGAACGGCGAATACGCTAATGATCCGTCACGCTTCGAGCTGCTGACCTGAGGGCAGGGCCGGGAGCGGGCGCGAAGCCGGGGCAACCGGCCGCATGAGGGCAGCATCGTGAGGGGTTTCCGGGCATGACGGCGTCGCTCGTCTCACTGTTCCAGCCGCGGCATGGGTGGACCAACGAGGAGCGCGCGCAGTTCGCCCGGATCGAGCGCCTTCTGGAGGATGCGGGCTTCGCGGTCGATGTCGAGCACGGCCTCTCCGACGAGGGCGAGCCCTGGTGCGTCTTCTGCTCGCGCCAGACCGGGGACGTGATCATCCATGTCGCCTGCATCGACGGGCGCTTCATGTTCGACAGCTCGACCCTGCCGCGGCCGATCGAGGGCGCGAGCTTCACCCGCTGCGCCGAGCGCTTCTTCGAGGACGTCGCGCTGCCGATGC
>CAZWDE010000023.1:0-17456 GCA_964632555.1 uncultured Limibaculum sp. | reverse complement strand
GGCATCAAGGGGATGATCGACCTCGAGCGGGGCGATCTCTCGGCCTTCGTGCTGAAGGCGATGGTCGACAACTGGGAGGCCGCGACGGAGGACCGCCGCCCGATGTGCGCGGACACCGGCCTCCCGCGCTACTACGTCAAGGTGGGCGACGCGGCGCCGCTGCCCCGCTTCACCGCGATCGAGCGCGCGCTCCGCTCGGCCACCGCGCGGGCGACGCACGAGGTGCCGCTCCGACCGAACCGCGTGCACCCGATCTGGCGCACCGACCACAACAACAATGTCGGGCTGAACGCCCCCGAGGTGGAGTGGTCCTTCGAGCCGGACGCCGACTGGATCGACATCACCACGGTGCACAAGGGCGGGCTCTTCGGCACCGACTACCGGATGCTCTTCCCGGGCGACGGGATCGACGGGATCAAGCGCTTCTTCCTCGACACGCTGATCGCTTTCGGCAAGCGCGGGCTCGCCTGCCAGCCGGCGATCGTGGGCGTCGGCGTCGGCGGGTCGAAGGACATCTGCATGACGCTCGGCAAGCAGGCGGCGTGCCTGCGGACGGTGGGCGACCGCAACCCGGACCCGAAGGTCGCCGAGCTCGAGCTCGAGCTGAAGGAGCTCGGCAACAGCATCGGCATGGGCGCGATGGGCTTCGTCGGCTCCTCGATGTGCGTCGACGTGCACATCGAGTGCGGCTACACCCACACGGGCGGCATGCCGGTCTCGGTCCACACCTTCTGCCTGTCCTCGCGCCGCGCGACCGCGCGCATCCATGCCGACGGGCGCATCGCCTATCGCACCGACCCGCAGTGGTTCACGCCCTATATGCGCCGCGAGGGGATCGGCTGGGACGCCCAGGCCGCCGCCGCCGAATGACGGGAGAATGCCCATGTCGAGTCTGACGCAGCACCGGATCACCCTGCCGGCCGGGCCGGAGGAGCTGGCGAAGCTCGCGCCCGGGGACATCGTGTTCCTCGACGGGCTCGTCTACACGGCGCGCGAGAAGGTCTACCAGAAGGTGATCGAGGAGGGCGCGGAGCTTCCCGTCGCCGATCTCGGGCGGATCTCGGGCGTCAACTTCCACTGCTCGCCCGCCGCGGCGCCGGACGGCCAGGGCGGCTACCGGATCGGGGGCGTGACCGCGACCGCCTCGTTCCGCTTCTCGAAATGGATGGCGGACTGGCTCGACAAGACCGGCACCAAGATCGTCATCGGCAAGGGCGGCATGCGGCGCGAGGACTACGAGGAGGTGCTCGCGCCCCGCGGCGCGGTCTATCTCACCACGGTCGGCTACGGCACCGGCGCGCTGCTCGGGCGCGGCGTCAAGGGCGTGCACTCGGTGCACTGGCTCGACGAGCTCGGCCTCGCGCAGGCGATGTGGGTCTTCGAGGTGGAGAACTTCGGCCCCTTCATCTGCGACGGCGACCTCAAGGGCCAGAGCCTCTTCGCGACCCATGGCGAGGCGGTGAACCAGCGGATCGCCTCGCTCTACGACGGGCTGAAGCCCCCGGCGCTCCACCGCTACGGCGAGACCGACGACCGCTCGCGCGAGGTGATGTGAGGCCGGCGGCGCCCGCGCATTCCCTCTAGGACGCCCGGCAGAATCGTTGCACGATGCCGCGCGCCGCCCCGCCCGGGCGCGGCGCGGGAGAGAGGCCCGGAGCCAACCGGGCCGCCAACACGGGAGGAAACCTTGCGCAACACCCTTTCGGGCGCCATCGCGCTCTGCCTCGTCGCGGGCGCCGCCGCGGCCGAGTATCCCGAGCGCTCGATCACCATGGTGATCCCCTATGGCGCCGGCGGCGCGACCGACATCTCGGCGCGCACCATGCAGGAGCCGCTGAGCGGGCTCGTGCCGCAGCCGGTGGTGATGATCAACCGCACGGGCGCCGGCGGCGCCACGGGCTCCGTCTCGGTCGCGCAGGCCGAGGCCGACGGCTACACGATGATCTTCGCCCGCGTCGGCAGCCACACCGTGAACCCGGCGATGAAGGCGACGCTGCCCTACACGCTCGAGGATTTCGACTTCGTCGGCGTCTACGAGATCAACCCGGTCGCCTGCGCCGTGCGGCCGGACAGCGGGATCGCCTCGATGGAGGACCTCGTCGCCCGCGTGAAGGAGGCGCCCGGCACGGTGACCTACTCCTCCTCGGGCGTCGGCTCGCTGCTCCACATCGCGGGCGCCATGGTGCTCCGGAGCTTCGGCGTCGAGAACCCGCTGACCGAGGCGACGCACATCCCGATGAAGGGCGGCGGCGAGGCGGCGACCGCCGTGCTCGGCGGCACCGCGACCTTCATCTGCACCAACTCCTCGGCGCTCGCGAGCTTCGTCGCCAACGAACAGCTGACGCCGATCATGGTGACGACGGCCGAGCCGGTCGAGGGCTTCGACGCGCCCTCGGCCCGCGATCTCGGCCACCCGGAGCTCGAGCAGCTGGTCGGCTGGACCGGCATCGGGGGCCCCGACGGGCTGCCCGACGAGGTGAAGGCCGCCTGGCGCGGCTGGCTCGCCGACGTGACCGCCAACGAGACCTTCGTCAGCCAGATGGAGGCGCGCGGCTCGCAGATCCGCCTGATGGACCCCGCGGAGAGCCAGGAGTTCATCCAGGGGCAGTACGAGGTGTTCCGCGCCCTCGTCGACGAGCTCGGCATGCGGATCGAGTGACGCGCGCGGGCGCGCCCGGCCGCGGCGCGCCCTTCCCGGAGGCTTCCCCATGACGGACCGGATGCGCGACGCCGGGCTCGGGATCGGGCTCATGGCCGTCGCCCTCGCGCTGATCCTCTGGATCGTGCCGGGCTATGTGGTCAGCCCGGCGGGCGGGCGCATGGTGCTGCGGCCCGACTTCTGGCCCACGGTGCTCTCCTGGGCGCTGCTCGCCGCCGGCGCCGGGGTTCTCGGGCGGGCGCTCCGCGCCGAGCCCGGCGGCGCGGCCGAGGAGGCCGAGGCCCCGGCCCGCCCGGGCGCGGCGCTCCGCCTCGCGGCGCTCGCCGTGCTTCTGGCCGCGATCGCCGTCACGATCGAGCGCTTCGGCATGGTCTGGGTGGCGATGGGCGCCTTCGTCCTCGTCGCCGCCACCACGGGATCGCCGCGCCCGCTCGCGACCCTCGGGGTGGCCGTGCTGCTGCCGCTCGCGCTCTACGTCTTCTTCTCGAAGTTCGCCGGCGTGCCGATCCCGCAGGGCGCCTATCTGAGGCTGCCGTGAACTGGGCGCTGCTCGAGCAGGCCTTCGGCCTCGTCGCGCACTGGCAGAGCCTCGCCGCCCTCCTCGTCGGGCTCGCGGCGGGGGTGATCGGCGGCGCGATCCCGGGGATGTCGGCCACCATGGCGGTGGCGATCGCGCTCCCCTTCACCTTCGCGCTCGACGCGATCACCGGCGTGCTGCTGCTCCTCGGCGTCTACAAGGGCGGCATCTTCGGCGGCTCGATCCCGGCGATCCTCATCAAGACCCCGGG
Organism: uncultured Limibaculum sp.; assembly: GCA_964632555.1. GTDB lineage: Bacteria > Pseudomonadota > Alphaproteobacteria > Rhodobacterales > Rhodobacteraceae > Thermohalobaculum. Next base: position 14,009 of record CAZWDE010000023.1, on the reverse strand, counting down.
CACCCCCGCCTCCTCGGCCACCACGCTCGACGGCTATCCGATGGCCGAGAAGGGCGAGGCCGGCCGCGCTCTCTCGATGGCGCTCTACGCCTCCTGCATCGCCGATCTCGTCTCCAACCTCGCGCTCATCCTCGTCGCGGGCTGGCTCGCCTCCTTCGCGCTCTCCTTCGGGCCGCCCGAGAAGTTCACGCTGATCCTCTTCTCGCTGACGATCATCGCCGGCGTCTCGGGCGACAGCCTGCTGAAGGGCGTGGCCTCCGCGATCCTCGGGCTGCTCTTCGCGACGGTGGGGCTCGACCTCGTCTACGGCACCGACCGCTTCACCTTCGGCGACGCCAACCTGATGGGCGGGCTCAACTTCATCGCCGTGCTGGTCGGGCTCTTCGCGCTGCCCGAGGTGTTCGCCCACCTCGCCAATCCGCGCGAGATCGCCGGGCAGGCCCGCAGCCTCGGCGCGCGATCCGCGAGCCGGGCCGACCTGATCCGCTGCCTGCCCTCGATCTTCCGCGGCTCGGCGATCGGCGTCTGCCTCGGCGCGATCCCCGGCATCGGCGCGGCGCCGTCGGCCTTCCTCAGCTATTCCGAGGCGCGCCGCACCTCGAAGTACCGGGAGAACTTCGGCAAGGGCGAGATCGAGGGCGTCGCCGCCGCCGAGGCCGGCAACAACGGCGTCGCGGGCGCGACGATGATCCCGCTCCTCGCGCTCGGCGTGCCGGGCGACGTGATCACCGCGATCATCGTCGGCGCCTTCATGATCCACGGGCTGCAGCCGGGGCCGCTCCTCTTCGCGACCAACGGGCAGTTCGTCTATGCGATCTTCATGGGGCTGGTGCTCTCCTCGATCTTCCTCCTGGCGATCGGGTGGGGGGCGATCCGCGTCTTCCGCCACGTGGCCGACCTGCCGAAGGCGATCGTGATGCCCGCCGTGCTGGTGCTCTCGGTCTTCGGCGTCTACGCGGTCAACAACAACACCTTCGACGTCGGCGTGATGTTCCTCATGGGCGGGCTCGGCTACGGCATGCTGCTGCTCGGGGTGCCGGCCGCCCCGTTCCTCATCGCCTTCATCCTCGGCCCGCTGCTCGAGGACAGCTTCCGCCAGGCCATGCTGATGTCGGGCTCCGATGCCGCGATCTTCGTCCGCAGCCCCATCACCTGGGTGTTCTGGACGCTCACGGCGGTCAGCCTCGCCGTGATCCTGCGCGGCCTCGGACGGCGGGGATGACGCTGCCGGCGGGGCTCTCGGCCCCGGAGCTCGGTGCGGTGCTCGCGATCTTCCTGATGGGCGGGTTCGTCAAGGGCGCGCTCGGCTTCGGCCTGCCGATCGCGACGATCTCGGTGCTGCCGCTCGTGATCCCGGTCGACATGGCCCTCGCGATCAACACGGTGGTGCAGCCGCTGACCAATCTGGGGCAGCTGTTCGGCTCGGGCCATGGCTGGGCCTCGGTGCGGCGCTTCTGGCCGATGACGGTCCCGCTCGCCGTCGGCGTGGGCGTCGGCGCGAGCTTCGTGAAGGGGCTCGACCCCGAGACGCTGCTGCTGATCCTCGGGCTCTTCGTGATGGCCTTCACGGCGCTCAGCCTGCGCGGCGTGGCGCTGCCCGTGGGCCCGCGCCGCGAGCGGGCGGCGGGGCTCGGCACCGGCTTCGTCGCGGGGCTCGTCGGCGCGCTGACCGCCGCGAACGGGCCGATCTTCGTGATGTATCTTCTCGGCCTGCGCCTGCCGCGGCAGGAGTTCCGCGGCGCGCTGGGGTTTCTCTTCATCGTGTCGGGCGCGCTGATCGCGGGCGGGTTCTGGTCGGTCGGGTTCCTCGATGCCGGCCGCGCCGTCCTCGCGCTCCTCTGCATCCCGAGCGCCTTCCTCGGCATGTGGGCGGGCGACCGCGCGGCGGGCCGCCTGCCGGCGGAGGCGTTCCGTCTCGCCGTCCTCATCGCGCTCTTCGGCCTCGGCGCGGCCTTCGTGATGCGCGGGGCCGGCCTGCTCTAGCTCTTCAGCCGGTAGCCCGTCGCGAGCCACCGCCAGGCGAGACAGCCGAGCGCGAGATTGACCGCCGCGGTGAGCATGAGGCCGGTCGCCGGATCGGCGTCGGACCGCCCGAGCGCCCCGTAGCGGAAGCCGTCGATCAGATAGAAGAACGGGTTGCCGTGGCTCATCGTGCGGAACGCGTCGGGCAGCCGGTCGATCGAATAGAAGGTGCCCGAGAGGAACGAGAGCGGCGTCACGACGAAATTGGTGATCGCCGCCATCTGGTCGAACTTCTCGGCATAGATCGCGGTCAGGAGCCCGATCAGCGAGAGCATCAGGCTGGCCGACAGCACGAACGCTGCGGCCCAGAGCGGGTGCGCGAGCCCGACGCCCACCACCGGGAACACGATGAGCCCGACCGCCAGCGCGCAGGCCGCGCCCCGCGCGACCCCCCCGGCCACATAGCCCGCGAGGATCTCCGCCGCCGAGAGCGGCGGCATCAGCGTGTCGACGATGTTGCCCTGCACCTTGGCGATGATGAGCGAGGACGAGGTGTTGGCGAAGGCGTTCTGGATCACGGTCATCATCAGCACGCCCGGCGCGAGGAACACCTCGAAGGGCACGCCGAGGCTCTCGCCCCGGCCCTGCCCGAAGGCGAGCGTGAAGACCACCATGAAGAGGATCGCGGTCACCACGGGCGCGACCAGCGTCTGGCTGTAGACCGCGAGGAAGCGGCGCACCTCCCGCTCCGCCAGCGTCGCCAGCCCCTGCCAGTTGACCCGCCCGAAGCGGCGCTCGCCCATCCCGCTGCGCTCGGCCATCCGATCCGTCTCCGTCTTGTTTCGCGCTTTGCCGCCCTTACCATAGAGCACGGCGGACGGTAATCAGTCCGGGCCGGCGGGCTCGCTGACGGGGGAGAGGGCATGACCTGGACCGACGAACGCGTCGAGAAGCTCAAGGAGTTCTGGGCGGAGGGGATGAGCGCGAGCCAGATCGCCAAGCAGCTCGGCGGCGTCACCCGCAACGCGGTGATCGGCAAGGTCCATCGCCTCGGCCTGTCCCACCGGGGCAACGCCGAGCCCGGCCGCGCGGCGGAGGACGGCGCCGGCGAGGAGCGGGCGGACGACCCGGTCGGCGAGGCGGAGGCCGAGACCGGAGACGCCGAGAGCGAGGAGGCGGTGGCGGCCGCGCCGGCCGACGATGCGGCCGAGCCCGCCCTCGCCGAACCGTCGCGGAGCCTCGCGCCGCAGCGCGACCCCACGCTCCCCCGGGCGCCGGGGCTCCCCACACCCGAAGAGGAGGCCGCGCGCGTGACGCTCGCGGAGATCGAGAAGATGGCACGCAAGCTGGATCTGCTGGAACTGACCGAACGCACCTGCAAATGGCCGATCGGCGATCCGGCCGAGGACGGCTTTCATTTCTGCGGCCTGCCCTCGCTGCCCGGAAAGCCCTATTGCCAGCATCACGTGGCGATCGCCTTCCAGCCGATGTCGAATCGCCGGGACCGGAGCCGCTCCGGCCGCTGACCCGCGGCATCCGGCCGCTGCGAGAAAAGATCGTGCCGATTTCGCCTCATTTCGCCGATCCCGGACATAATCCCGCCGGGTTTCGCGGGGATATTGTCGGTGATCGCGGACGTGTGGCGCGAGTCAGACCTGCGGGTGGGCGGGGCTGACGAGTGGGCACGACCGCCGGGCGGACCCCCGAGGCGGGTTCTTGACTGTGGATGTGCGAGGATGAACGTGGCGGCGACCCTGATGAGCTTTGTTGGCGACGAGAGCGGCGCAATCACCATTGATTGGGTTGCCCTTACGGCAGCGATCCTGCTGCTCGGCATTGCGACGGTGTACTACCTGTTCGACACCGGCGTGACCGAAACCGTGACGACGATCGACGACGGCTTCGACGCGGTCGATCCGGCGCTCGCGCAGGTGAAGCGCGAGATGAGCGGTCCCCTGGCGAGCGACTGATCCGCAGCCGTCGCGCCCGGCCCGCCCGATGGGAGCGGGGCCGGCCGGGCCTTGGCGGACGGTGGATCGGCGGCCCCGTCCCCGCGAGGGGGCGGCCGGCTATTCCGGCATTGATATGTCACTGGCCGTGCCCGCGCGTGTGCGGGCGCTCGCCGTTCAGCGCACCGTCGAGGACTGGTAGGTCTCGTCGAGCGCATAGCCCGCGGCCCGAACCGTGCGGATCGGGTCGCGCTCGCCGCGCCGGTTGAGCGCCTTCCGCAGCCGTCCGACATGGACGTCGACCGTGCGCGCCTCGACATAGACGTCGCGGCCCCAGACGAGATCCAGAAGCTGCTCGCGCGAGAACACGCGCCCCGGACGCTGCATCAGGCAATCGAGCAGGCGGAACTCGGTCGGCCCGAGATGGATCTCGCGATCGGCGCGGCGCACCCGCCGGGTCTCGCGGTCGAGCGTCAGGTCTCCGAAGGTCGCGACCTCGGCCGAGAGCGTGGGCCGCGAGCGGCGCATCAGCGCGCGCACGCGCGCCGTGAGTTCCGGGATCGAGAACGGCTTGGTCAGATAGTCGTCGGCGCCCGTGTCGAGCCCGCGGATGCGGTCGTCCTCGTCCGAGCGGGCGGTCAGCATGATGACGGGGATGTCGCGCGTGTCCGGCTGCGCGCGGATCCGCCGGCAGATCTCGATCCCCGAGAGCCCCGGCAGCATCCAGTCGAGCAGCACGAGATCGGGCTTGTCCTCCTCGATCACCAAGAGCGCGTCCTCGCCGTCGGCGCTCAGGCGGACCTCGAAGCCCTCCTTCTCGAGATTGTACTCCAAAAGCGCCGAGAGCGCGTCCTCGTCCTCCACCACAAGAACCCGGGCCGGCATCTTCGCTAGTCCTCCCTCAAAGGCGCACCCGCCGCGTCCGGTCAATCGGACCCGCCGCGCGGGCCCGGCAATTCGCCGAGCGGCTCGCCCTTGGGTCTCCGGTCGCCGAGCGGACGCCCTTCCACGACGAAATACGTCATCTCCGCGATGAACGTCGCGTGATCCCCGATGCGCTCGAGATTCTTCGCCACGAACAGGAGCTGCGAGCAGAGCCCGATCAGGTGCGGGTCCTCCATCATGTAGGTGATGAGCTCGCGGAAGATCGAATTGTGCATCTCGTCGATGTCGACATCGCGCGACCAGACCGAGACGGCGAGCGCGGTGTCGCGCGCGGCGTAGGCGTCGAGCACCTCGGAGACGAGGAGCCGCGTCTGCTGCCCCATCCGCACGATCGACGAGGCGATCTTCACCGGCTGCTTCTCGTTGAGATAGGTCGCGCGGCGGGCGACGTTCTTGGCGAGGTCGCCGATCCGCTCGAGCGTCGAGGCGATCTTGATCGCGGCCACCACCTCGCGCAGGTCGCCGGCCATCGGCTGGCGGAGCGCCAGCGTCTGGATCGCCAGCTCCTCGAACTTCACCTCGAGCGCATCGAGCCGCGCGTCCGCCGCGATGACCTCCGCCGCGAGCTCGCTGTCGCGGTCGCGGAGCGCCTCCAGCGCCTGGCTCAGCTGCTCTTCGGCGAGACCCCCCATCTCGGAGATCCGCGCGGAGATGCCCTGCAGCTCCGCGTCGAAGGCCGTCACGATGTGTCGGCTCATGTCCCTGCTCCAGGAGCCGGCGGCGCCCAAATCACGCGGCGCCGCCGGGCCCCGATCAATGCTCAGCCGAACCGGCCGGTGATGTACTGCTGCGTCTTCTCGTGATCCGGGTTGGTGAAGATCTTGCCCGTCTCGTCGTATTCGAGCACGAGACCGAGGTGGAAGAACGCCGTCTTCTGGCTGACGCGGGCCGCCTGCTGCATCGAGTGGGTCACGATCACGACCGCGTAGTTCTCGCGGAGCTCGTGGATCAGCTCCTCGACCTGCGCGGTCGCGATGGGATCGAGCGCCGAACAGGGCTCGTCCATCAGCAGCACCTCCGGGGCGGTGGCGATCGCGCGGGCGATGCAGAGGCGCTGCTGCTGGCCGCCCGACAGGCCGGTGCCCGGCTGGTCCATGCGGTCCTTCACCTCGTCCCAGATCGCGGCGCGGCGCAGCGACTGCTCGACGATGGCGTCGAGATCGACCTTGTTGTCGGCCAGCCCGTGGATCTTCGGCCCGTAGGCGACGTTGTCGTAGATCGACTTCGGGAACGGGTTGGGCTTCTGGAACACCATGCCGACGCGGGCGCGCAGCTGCACGGGGTCGATGTCGCGGGCGTAGATGTCGTGGCCGTCGAGCTTGATCTCGCCGGTCACGCGGCAGACGTCGATCGTGTCGTTCATCCGGTTGAGGCAGCGCAGGAAGGTGGACTTGCCGCAGCCCGACGGGCCGATGAAGGCCGTGACCGTCCGGTCCTCGATGTCCATGTCGACGCCCTTGATCGCCTCGTTGTCCCCGTAGAAGACATGGACGTCGCGGCAGTTGATCTTGATGTCGTGGGTGTTTTCCATCGGTCCGGGTCCCTTCGCGCTCACCAGCGCCGTTCGAACTGTTTGCGGAGGAGCACCGCGAGGCCGTTCATCGCGATGAGGAACAGCAGCAGCACGGAGATCGCCGCGGCGGTCTTGCCGTCGAACAGCCGCTCGGAGTTGTTGTTCCAGAGATAGATCAGCGACGGCAGCACGTTGCCCTTGTCGAGCGGGCTCGCCGGCGCCTCCTGGATGAAGCTGTTCATGCCGATGATGATGAGCGGCGCGGTCTCGCCGAGGGCCTGGGCCATCGCGATGATCGAGCCGGTCAGGATGCCCGGCATGGCGAGCGGCAGCACGTGGTGGGTCGCCGTCTGCAGCTTCGAGGCGCCGATGCCGAGCGCGGCGTCGCGGATCGAGGGCGGCACCGCCTTGATGGAGGCGCGCGCCGCGATGATGATCGTCGGCAGGCTCATCAGCGCGAGCACCACGCCGCCCGCGAGCGGCGTCGAGCGCGGATCGTCCGTGATCGAGCGCAGCAGACCGTTGAAGAGGTCGATGCCGAAGAGCTTCACGCCCGAGATCAGCACGGTGATGCCGAGCAGACCGAACACGATCGAGGGCACCGCCGCGAGGTTGTTGATGTTGATCTCGATGAAGTCGGTGAAGCGGTTCTTCGGCGCGAACTCCTCGAGATAGATCGAGGCCATCACGCCGACCGGGAAGGCGAGGAGGAAGGTGACGATCATCGTCCAGAACGAGCCGACCAGCGCGCCCCAGATGCCGGCGAGTTCGGCGCTGGAGCTGTCGGAGCTGCTGAGCAGGCGCATGTTGAACTTCTCGACCAGCATGCCCGAGCGCTCGAAATTGGCGAGCCAGATCACCTGCCGGTCGCTGATGTTGCGCGTGCTCTCCGGGCGGTCGACGAGATCGGCCCGCCAGGTGCCCTCCGGCGCCTCGGCGAAGTTGTCGAGCGGCTCGACGATGGTGCCGGTCGCGCGCTCGCGGGTGAGCGTGTCGAGCTTGATCCAGCCGCCGTTGACCCGGATCAGCACCGAGGGATCGGCGCTGGTCAGGCGGAACTCGGCGTTCGGATCGACCTGCCCGAGCAGCCGGTCCGCCTCGGCGGTCAGTTGGTCGCGCGCCGCGGCATAGCCCTCGAGCCGCCGCTCGAACTCGTCGGTCGGCTCGCCGGCCTCGCGCGCCTCGGCGATGCGCTCCTCCATCACCTCGACCGCGGCCTGCTGCCGCCCCGCCTCGCGGCGGCGCTGGCGCGCCTGCTCGGCCCGCGCGTCGCGGAGCATGAGCCGCGCCTCGGTCATCGCCTGCGGCGCGAGGCCGAGGCGCACGCGATCCTCCTCGCCCTCGATCCGCTCGATCTGCAGGGCGCCCTCGGTGCCGGCGTCGAGCACCTCGCCGAAGGCGCCCTGGAAGAACATCTGCACCTGGTCGTCGAGCAGCGCCTCGTAGTGCACCTCCTCGCCGATCAGCGTCAGGTCGCTCTTGATCCGGTCGCCGAGCTCGAAGCCGGCGTTGTTGGAGAGCAGGCGGAACAGCTCGCGCGCCTCCGACCGGTCGAGATCGCCGCCGGCCGCGTCGAGCATGGCGTCGCGCACGAGCCCGCTCAGATTGGCTCGGCGGCGCGGGTTGGGGTCCTGCAGCGCCTCGAGCTCGCCCTCGTCGACCTCGATCGTCGGCGTGATCGTCAGGTAGCTCTCGTAGACCACGCTGGTGGCATTGATCACGATGGTGCCGACCAGGATCACCAGCGCCGCCGCCGCGAGAACGATCGCGAAGATCCCGTAGGCCTGAAGCCGGATCTCGGACCAGTAGCGCCGGCGGATCTTCTGGGCGGATTCCGCCGAGGTGTGCTTGGCCGAAATGGCCGTCATGTCGACTGTTGCGGTCATCGCTCGGCGCCCCTCAATCGTAGGCTTCGCGGTATTTGCGGACGATGCGCAGCGCCACCATGTTGAGCGCCAGCGTGATGACAAAGAGCGTGAAGCCGAGCGTGTAGGCCGGCCCGGCCGCGGTCGCCGCCTCGGTGTCGCCGAGGATCAGCATGACGATCTGCACGGTGACGGTCGTCACCTCGTCGAGCGGGTTCCAGGTGAGGTTGGCCCCCTGCCCCGCCGCCATCACCACGATCATGGTCTCGCCGACGGCGCGGGAGATGCCGAGCAGCACGGCCGACACGATCCCGGGAAGCGCGGCCGGCAGCACCACGTTGCGCATGGTCTCGGCCTTGGTCGCCCCGAGGCCGTAGGAGCCGTCGCGCAGCGCCTGCGGCACCGCGTTGATCACGTCGTCGGACAGCGACGAGATGAACGGGATGATCATCACGCCCATCACCACGCCCGCGGCGAGCGCCGACTGCGAGGCGACGTCGAGCCCGATGAAGAGGCCGAAGTCGCGGACCGCCGGGGCGACGGTGATCGCGGCGAAGAAGCCGTAGACCACCGTCGGGATGCCGGCGAGGATCTCCAGCATCGGCTTGGCCCAGGAGCGGACCGACTTGGGCGCGAAGTCCGACAGGTAGATCGCGGCGAACAGCCCGATCGGCACGGCCACCAGCATGGCGATCACGGTGATCATCAGCGTGCCGACGAAGAGCGGAATCGCCCCCACCTTGTCGGCGCTCAGCGCGCCCTCGTGCACGCCCGAGAGCGGCGACCAGGTGGTGCCGAACAGGAACATGTCGACGCGCCAGCCGAGGCTCGAGAAGAAGTTGAGCGTCTCGCCGATCAGCGAGAGCAGGATGCCGATCGTCGTCAGGATCGCGATCGCGGCCGCGATCATCAGGATCGTGCGCAGCACCCGCTCGGAGCGGTTGCGCGCGCGGAAATCGCGGTCGATCTGGTTGTAGGTGACGACGAAGGCCGCGATCGCGGCGCCGACCGAGCCGATCACCACGACCCAGACGCGGATCGCGTCGTAGCTCGTGAAGCTCGCCGCCAGCTCCTGGCGCACGTCGTCGACGGCCGAGGCGGTGCGCCCGGTGGCGATCTTGATGGCGTCGTTGATCACGAGGTCCTTCTCGATCTGCAGCAGGTCGCGGCCCTGCTGAGCGAGAAGCGTGTCGAGCTGGTCGCGCAGGAAGGTGCTGACGAGCCGCAGCCCCACCGCGTCGAGCACGATGAACACGCCGAACCCGATGATGGCGACCCACATCAGCGCGTAGAGCCCGTGATAGGCCGGGCGCGAATGCAGCGTGGCAAGGCGCTCGCCCGCCGAGGCCACGGCCTTGGACCGGCCGGCGGCAAACGCGATCAGCGACAGCAGAAGGATCGCGATCAAGGAAATCGGCACGAGCATGGAGGCCCCCCGCGCAACGCGCCGGGTCTCGCGCGGTGGCGACCCCGGCATGAAGTTCCGAGTGGAGCGGGGGTGTCACCCCCGCTCCGGCATCGCGTGGCTCAGAGGCCCTCACCCGTGAGGGTGGTCTGCGACATCACGCGCTCGGCGTTGTCCTGGTGGGCATCCTCCGGGAGCGGGATCAGGCCGCGCTCGACGAGGTAGCCGAACTCGCCCGACGCGTCGTCCGACACGAACTCGGCGACATACTCCATGATGCCCGGCACGACACCCACATGCGCCTTCTTCACGTAGAAGTACAGCGAGCGGGCCAGCGGATAGTCGCCGGCGAGGATGTTGTCGAAGGTCGGGACGACGCCGTTGATGGTCGCGCCCTGGATCTTGTCCTGGTTCTCCTCGAGGAAGGAGTAGCCGAAGACGCCGACGGCGGCCGGGTTGGCGACGATCTTCTGGACGATCAGGTTGTCGTTCTCGCCGGCGTCGACATAGGCGCCGTCCTCACGGACCTCGATCTCGCCCTCGTAGCCGGCCTCCTCGCAGCCCTCCTCGAGCGCGAGCTCCTCGAAGGCGTCGCGGGTGCCCGAGGTCGGCGGCGGGCCGAGAACCTCGATCTTGGAGTTCGGGAGCGACGGGTCGACCTCGTTCCAGTTGGTCGGGGCCGGGTCCATCGCGCCCTTGACGAGCGCCTTGCAGAGCTGCTCGCGGGTCAGCGCGAGCTGCGGGGCGTTCGTGGCGTTGGCGACCACGATGCCGTCATAGCCGACGACCGACTCGATGACCTCGTTGACGCCGTTCTCCTGGCAGAGCTGGAACTCGCTCGCCTTGATGCGGCGCGACGCGTTCGTGATGTCCGGGTGCTCGGTGCCGACGCCGGCGCAGAAGAGCTTCAGGCCACCGCCCGAACCGGTCGACTCGACAACCGGGGTCGGGAAGGTCGTGGCCTTGCCGAACGCCTCAGCAACGGCGGTCGAGAAGGGGAAGACGGTCGAGGAGCCGACGATCTTGATCTGGTCGCGAGCGGCAGCTTCGCCGGCCAGGCCGACAACGGCGAGCGCAGCGGCGGCAACGCCAATGCTGAACTTGTTCACGGGTTCTCTCCAGTTCCTAGGATTTCGTCTCTGTCCATCCAGCGCGGCGGACCCGCGCGTCAGGTGGCGGGAACCTAGGGGCGCCGAGCGACACCGATATGACGGGTTTACAACGGTTATGTGACGGACAAATTTGCGTGGTTGTCGGCGCGGCCGGCGGCGTCCGGAGCGTCAGAGGGCCGCCTCGCGATGGGCCGCCTGCGGCGCGAGCGGCAGCCACACGGTGAAGGTCGAGCCCCGCCCGACCTCGCTCTCGATCTGCAGCTGGCCGCGATGCCGGCTGAGCACGTGCTTGACGATCGCGAGCCCGAGCCCCGTGCCGCCGCGGGCGCGCGAGCGCGGCACCGAAACGCGGTAGAACCGCTCGGTGAGCCGCGGCAGGTGCGTGCGCGCGATGCCCGGCCCGGTGTCGGCGACGGCGATGCCGATCATGCCGCGCCGCTCCTGGCCGCCGGTGACCGGCGCGACGCGCACGCGGTCGCCCTCGCGGCCGTACTTGACCGCGTTGTCGATCAGGTTCTGGAACACCTGCGCGAGCTCCTCGCGGCTGCCGAGCACCTCGACCTCCTCGACCGGCAGGTCGACGGTGAGCGCGATCCCCGCCGCCTCGGCGATCGGCCGCATGGCGTCCACGGTCTCCTCGACGATCTCGGAGAGGCATTGCGGCGTGCGCGGCGGCGTGCGCTCGTTCTGCTCGATGCGGTTGAGCGACAGCATGTCGTTGACGAGGCGCCGCATCCGCTCGGCCTGCGTGGCCATGATGCCGAGGAAGCGCTCGCTCGCCGCCGGGTCGTCGCGCGCATGGCCCTGCAGCGTCTCGATCAGGCCGGTGATGGAGGCGAGCGGGGTCTTGAGCTCGTGGCTCGCATTGGCCACGAAGTCGCGGTAGAGCTGCTCGGTGATGCGCGCCTGCGTCAGGTCCTCGATCACGATCACCACCGCGTCGCGCTCGCCCCGGCCCGGCCGCTCGGCGAGCGCCCTCAGATGCGCGCGCAGGTGGAGCTCGGTGCCCCGCATCAGCGTGAAGTCGACCGTCGACGGCGCGCCGGCGGTCCGGGTCTCCTCGATGCCCGCGAGAAGCTTCGGCGCGCGGAGCGCCGCCGCGTGGAAGACCCCCGGCGGGCAGCGCCCGAACAGCTCGAGCGCGGCGGCGTTCATGAACCGCACCTGCCCCTCGCGGTCGACCAGGAGAACCCCGAGCGGCAGCCGCTCGAGAAGGCGCCGGCCCGCGCCCGCCGGCAGGTCCAGCGTGCCCCGATCGCGCTCGGCCGGGCCCGCCGGCACCACGGCGCGGCGCGGGGCGCCCTGCGGCTCGCGCGCGGGGCGCAACAGATCGCCCGCCATCGCCCCCGCCATGGCGGCGAGCAGGCTGACCACCGGCTCGCCCCAGACGAGATGGGTCAGCCCGCAGGCGATCCCGGCCACGACCGGGGGTGCCGCGATCTGCCAGACCTCGCGCAACCGCATCGCCCCTCTCCCGCGCCCCTCGCCGGGGCCCTCCGCGCACGCCGCGCGCGCCGGCGCGCCCCTTGTTGATTTGCCGCGCGCCCCGCGTCACTCTCGGCCTCGATAACACACCCGGGGAGGACAGACATGAAAACCGCCATCCGCGCCGCGGCCCTCGCCGCGTGCCTCGTCGCCGCGCCGGCCCTCGCGGCCGACCTGACGATGCGGATCTCGCTGCAGCTGCCGCTCGCGAGCCATCTCGGCCAGAACCTCGTGCTGTTCGAGGAGCTCGTCGAGGCGCGCTCGGGCGGGGCGATCGACGTCGAGATCTACGACAGCGCCCAGCTCTACAAGGACAACGAGGTGCCGCAGGCCGTCGGCTCGGGCTCGATCGAGGCCGGCGTCGCCTCGCTGACGCGCTACTACGGCGACATCCCGGCGGTCGACATCTTCTACCAGCCCTTCCTCTTCGACACCGAAGCAAAGGTCCGCGCGGCCGTGGCGCCCGGCTCGGAGATCCGCGCGCCGATCGACGCGGCGATCGCGGACACCGGCGCGACCGTGCTCTGGTGGCAGGCCTATGGCGGCGCGGTGATCCTCTCGAACGGCGGCCCGATCCGCACGCCCGAGGATTTCGAGGGCAAGAAGGTCCGCGTCTTCGGCCGCACCCTCGGCGATTTCGTCGAGGCCACGGGCGGCGCGCCGACGCTGATCTCGGGCTCGGAGCAGTATCTCGCCTACCAGCGCGGCACCGTCGACATCGGCATGACCGGCGTCTCGGGCGTCAAGTCGCGCAAGCTCTGGGAGGTGATGGACACGATCACGGTGACGAACCACGCCGACATCGAGTTCCTCGTGGTCGTCAACACCGAGTGGTGGGAGAGCCTGACCGAGGAGCAGCGCAGCATCATCTCGGAGGCCGCCGCCGAGGCCGAGCGCGACGTCCGCGACCGCATGGCCACCATCGAGGCCGAGGCCTTCGCCGCCGCCGAGGCCAACGGCATGACCGTCTACCGCCCGACCGAGGCCGAGATCGCCGCCTGGCGCGAGGCCTCGCAGCCGGTCTACGACGCCTATCGCGAGAAGGCGGGCGAGCTCGGCGCGCGCCTGCTCGACGCCGCGCGCGCGCTCTGACGCAGCCCGGGGGGCCGGCCGGCCCCCCGATCCCCCGCGCATGTCCGCGTTCCACCGCCTGACGCTGGTCCTCGCCTGGATCGCCGCGCTGCTCTTCGTGGCGGCGGGCGCGATGCTGAGCGTCGAGGTGGTGGCGCGCTACGGCTTCACGGCGCCCACGGTCTGGGCGGCCGAGCTCAGCCAGCTCTGCCTGATCTGGGGCGCGATGGTCTCGATGCCCTGGCTCCTCGCCGCCCGGCGCCACATCGCGGTCGACGCCGCGGTCCGGCTCCTGCCCGAGGGCCTCGCGCGGGGGGCCGACGCGCTCGCCATGGCCGTGGTCGCGGGCTTCTCGGGCGTCGTTGCGTGGAAGGGGGCCGAGATCGCGGCCGACAGCCTCGCGCGCGGGCGCACCACCGGGAGCCTCCTCGACCTGCCCGCGGCCGCGGCCGAGCTCGCCGTGCCGGTCGGCTTCGCGCTCCTCGGGGTGCAGGCCGTGATCGAGATCGCCCGCGGCCTCGCCGGCCATGCGCCCGATCCCGGCGGCGAGAGCGGCGCATGACCGTCGCGCTCATCCTCGCGGCCCTCTTCCTCGTCCTGCTGCTCCGGGTGCCGGTGGCCTTCGGGCTCGGCGGGCTCGGCCTCGCGCTCCTGCTGATCGGCGGGTTCTCGCCGCTGATGGCGCCGCAGGCGGTGCTCTCG
>CAZWDE010000022.1:0-17749 GCA_964632555.1 uncultured Limibaculum sp. | reverse complement strand
GCGACGATGTCCGGAAGATCGCTGGAGCATTCGGAGATCGAGGAGGAGGTCGAAGAGGAGATGACCAAGGCGGAGGCGCTGCGCGCCGCGCAGGAGAAGGGGCGCGTCTGATGCTGATGCTATTGTTGTTTCTGGCGCTGGTGGTGATGATCTGCATGAATGTGCCGATCGCGATCGCTCTCGCCGTCGCCGCCGTCTTCGGCTTGCTCGCCACCGAAGGCGTCAACAGCCTCGTGCCCGTCGCGCTCGCCATGTATGCCGGCTCGACCAAATTCTCACTGATCGCGATCCCGATGTTAGTGCTCGCCGGCGCGATCATGAACGCCGGCGGCGTGACCGAGCGGCTGATCAACTTCGTCTCGGCGCTGATCGGCTTTGTGCGCGGCGGCTTGGCGATGGTGAACATCGGGGTGTCGCTGTTTTTTGCGGAGATCTCCGGCTCCGCGGTCGCCGACGTCGCCGCGATGGGCTCGATCCTGATCCCGCAAATGAAGAAGCGCGGTTATTCGGGCGCCTTCTCCGCGGCGGTGACGTCCTCCAGCGCCTCGCTGGCGATCATCATCCCGCCCTCGATCCCGATGATCCTCTACGGCACCTCGGCCAACGCCTCGATCGAGCAGCTCTTCGTCGCCGGCGTGATCCCGGGGCTGATCGGGGCGGCGGGGCTGATGGGCGTGGCGTGGATCTTCGCGCGGCGCTACAACCTGCCGACCGAGGAGGCGTTCAACCTCCGCCGCCTGCGCGAGACCTTCCTCGCCGCTCTGCCCTCCTTCTCGCTGCCGGTGATCATCCTCGGCGGCATCTTCGGCGGCTTCGTGACGGCGACCGAGGCGGCGGGGCTCGCGGTGCTGGCGGCGCTCGCGGTGAGCCTCTGGTACGGCGAGATGGATCTCCGCCATCTTCGCCGCGCGATGCTCGACGGGGGCATGCAGACGGCCGTGGTGATGCTCCTCGTCGCGGCGTCGGTCCTGATGGGCGGGTTCCTCACGCGGGCGCAGATGCCGCAGGACCTCGCCAACTGGCTGGTCGGCATCACCGACAACCGATGGGTGATCCTGCTGATCCTCAACGTCTTCTTCCTGGTGATCGGGTTCTTCCTGCACTCGGCGGCGGCGATCATCCTGGTCGTGCCGATCGTGGTTCCGCTGATCGAGACGGTCGGCATCGACCCGGTGCATTTCGGGCTGATCGTGACGCTCAACCTGGCGATCGGGCAGCAGACCCCGCCCGTGGCCTCGGTGCTGATCACCGCCTGCGCGGTGGCGCGGGCCAACATCTGGGAGGTGAGCCGGGTCAACGTCTATTTCGTCGCCGTGCTGCTCGGGGTACTGCTGCTCTGCACCTACGTGCCCGCCGTGCCGATGGTGCTGGTCGAATACTTCTATCGGTGAGCGCGGGGCCGGCGGGGGACGCGGCCTGCGGCCGCGGGGCCATCCACCTCCCTCCGCCCGCCCACCCGCGGGAGCTGGATGGCCCGAAGAGAGGGAGAGGCGGATGGCGGACCTGATCCGGACGCTCGAGGGCGGCATCGCCCGCGTGACGCTCAACCGGCCCGAGAGCCGCAACGCGCTGACCTTCGCCATGTACGAGGGGATCGCCGAGGTCTGCCGCGAGCTGCCCCCGGACGGCTCGGTGAAGGCCGTGATCCTGTCGGGCGCGGGCGGGCACTTCGCGGCCGGCACCGACATGAGCCAGTTCCGCGCCTTCGACGGCCCCGAGGACGCGCTCGCCTACGAGCGCAGGATGGACGGCGTCCTCTCCGACATCGAGCGCTGCCCGGTGCCGACGATCGCCGCGATCGCCGGCGCCTGCACCGGCGGCGGCGCCGCGATCGCCGCCGCCTGCGATCTCCGGATCTGCGACGCGCGGCTGAAGTTCGGCTTCCCGATCGCGCGCACGCTCGGCAACACGCTCTCGATCGGCAATCTCGACCGGCTCGGGAGCCTGATCGGCTTCGCGCGGCTCCGCGAGATCATCTTCACCGCGCGGCTGATCGAGGCCGAGGAGGCGCGCGCCATCGGCCTCGTCTCGGAGGTGCTGCCCGATCCGGACGCCGTGGCGGCCCGTGCCGAGGAGATCGCGGCGCGCCTCGCCACCCACGCGCCGATCACGCTCCGCACCACCAAGGAGGGGCTGCGGCGCCTCCGCACCGAGGGGCCCGCGGCGGACGGCTCGGACCTGATCGTCGAGGCCTACACGAGCGCCGACTTCAAGGAAGGCATCGAGGCCTTCCTCGCCAAGCGCAGGCCCGAGTGGACCGGCCGATGAGCGGCGGGATGGCGGGCCCGCTCGCCGGCGTCCGGGTCGTCGAGCTCGCCCACATCATGGCGGGGCCGGTCTGCGGGCTGATGCTCGCCGACATGGGCGCCGACGTGATCAAGGTGGAGAAGCCCCAGGGCGACGACACGCGCCGCTTCCTGCCGCCCGACGTGAACGGCGAGGCGGCGGCCTTCCTGATGGTCAACCGCAACAAGCGGGGCGTCGCGCTCGACCTGAAGGACGCCGAGGGCCGCGCCGCGCTCCGCGATCTGCTGCGCTCGGCGGACGTTGTGATCGAGAACTACCGGCGCGACACGATGGAGCGGCTCGGCCTCGGCTGGGAGACGCTCGCCGAGGAGAACCCGGGCCTCGTCTATGTCGCGATCTCGGGCTTCGGGCGCACGGGGCCCTATGCCGACCGTGGCGGCTTCGACCTGATCGCGCAGGGCATGGGCGGGCTGATGTCGATCACCGGCGAGGGGCCGGGGCGGCCGCCCGTGAAGGTCGGCGCGCCGGTCTCCGACATCACCGCCGGCATCCTCGCCGCGATGGGGGCGGCGGCGGCGCTCCACGCCCGCAGCGTGACGGGGCGGGGCCAGATGATCGACACCTCGCTTTACGAGGCCGCGATCACGCACACCTACTGGCAGTCGGCCATCGCCTTCGCGACCGGGGTGAGCCCGGGGCCGATGGGCTCGGCGCACCCGCTCAACGCGCCCTACGAGGCGTTCGAGACCGCGGACGGCTGGATCACCGTGGGCGCGGCCAACCAGGCCAACTGGGAGCGGCTCGTGCGGATCCTCGGCGCCGAGGAGCTCGCGGCCGACCCGCGCTTCCTCACGAATGCCGACCGGATCGCGCATCGCACGGCGCTGGCCGGGCTCCTCAACGAGCGGTTCCGGGCCCGTCCCTCGGCCGAGTGGCTCGCGCTCCTCGACCGCGGCGGGCTGCCGGCGGGGCCCGTGGCGACGGTCGCCGAGATGCACGCCGATCCGCAGACGCGCGCCCGCGACATGGTGGTGGAGACCGATCACCCGGTGGCGGGGCGCACGCAGGCGATCGGCCTGCCGGTCAAGTTCTCCGCCACGCCCGGCGGCGTGCGCCGCCCCGCGCCGACGCTCGGCCAGCACACGGCCGAGGTGCTCGCGGAGATCGGCTGGGACGCGGCGCGGATCGCGGGGCTCACGGGCGCCGAGGCGTCTTGACATAACTAGAAATGTCGTCATATTGGCGGCATGGACCCAACACCCGACATCGCCCGCGCCCTCGCGGCCCTCGGCCACGACAAGCGCCTCGCGATCTACCGCCTGCTCGTGCGCGCGGGCGCCGAGGGGCTGAGCGTGGGCGAGATCGGCGCGCATCTCGGCGAGGCGCCCTCGACGCTCGCGCATCACCTCGGCGGGCTGGTCTCGGCGGGCCTCGTGCTGCAGGAGCGCCGGGGCCGGCTCGTGATCAACCGCGCCGACTACGACGCGATGCGGCGCATCCTCGCCTTCCTCACCGCCGAGTGCTGCACCGGCGTCACGCTCGCGGAGGACGCGGCGTGACCCACGGCGCCGCTCTTTTTCGGCCGGATATCACCACATCCCCGGGAGTCTCGGCATGACCGACACCACCACCGCCCCCCGCTCGCGGATCGACGAGCTTCTGGCCTGGGCCGGCGGCGACGGCCGCATCTGGCTCGTGGCGCTCGCCATCCTCGCCGCGGTCGCGGCGATCGACCCCGCGCAGGGGGCCGAAAGCGCGGTCTTCGCGGCGGCCAACCTCGCCGACACCGCGCCCTATCTCCTGCTCTCGATCGGGCTCGCCGCCTATGCCGGGGCGACCGGGGCGGACGGGCTGATCGCGCGCGCCTTCACCGGCTCGCCCGCGCTCATGATCCTGCTCGCGGCGCTGGCCGGCGGGCTCTCGCCCTTCTGCTCCTGCGGCGTGATCCCGCTGATCGCCGCGCTCCTCGCGATGGGCGTTCCGCTCTCGGCGGTGATGGCGTTCTGGCTCGCCTCGCCGGTGATGGACCCCTCGATGTTCGTGCTCACGGTCGGTGTTCTCGACACCGAGTTCGCCGTGGCGAAGACGCTCGCGGCGGTCGGCCTCGGGCTCTACGGCGGCTGGGCGGTGCATCTCCTCGGGCGGGCGGGCGCGCTGGCCGATCCCCTTCGCGCGGGCGTGGGCGACGGCGGCTGCGGCGGCGCCCGCGTGCGCTCGCGGCGCGAGGTGGCGTGGCGCTTCTGGGAGGATCCCGGTCGGATCGCCAAGTTCCGCCGCGAGGGGGTGAGGACGACGCTCTTCCTCGCCAAGTGGCTGACGCTCGCCTTCGTCCTCGAGAGCCTGATGCTCGCCTGGATCCCCGCCGAGACCGTGACCGCCGCGCTCGGCGGGTCGGGCTGGGCGCCCGTCGCGGTCGCCACCCTCGTCGGCGTGCCGGCCTATCTCAACGGCTATGCGGCGCTGCCGCTCGTCGGCGGGCTGATCGAGCAGGGCATGGAGCCGGGCGCGGGCCTCGCGTTCCTCGTGGCCGGCGGCGTCACCTCGATCCCGGCCGCCATCGCGGTCTGGGCGCTCGTGAGGCGGCCCGTGTTCCTGCTCTATCTCGGCCTCGCGCTCTCGGGGTCCTTCGCCGCCGGGCTGCTCTTCGCCCTCTGGCAGGCGGTGTGACGGCGGCGCGCCAGCTGGTCGCGATTTGCGAACGGAGTGTAAGTTTCCGTGGACACGATCGCGTGATCGCCCGATGATGCCGCAACGTCTCAGAAGGGAGATCCGATGCGGCGCGGGCGGTTCGGGGTCGTGCTGGCGGCGGTCGCGCTCGGCGGCGGTCGGGCGCTGGCGCAGGTTGTGGTGCCGCCCGATCCGGACTCGGTGATCGACTTCGTCATCGAGAACGAGGCCGCGCGCGCCCCGATCGAGGTGGTGACGACCGACACCAACCGCAGCTTCGGCACCGTGATCTCGCGCGCCGTCAACGACAACGTGACGCGCGCGCTGAGGCCGGACCGCGGCGTCGGCGCGGTCTCCGGCGTGCCGGCGCGGGTCTCGAGCTCCGCGGCGCCCGCCCGCCGCCGCGCCGGACAGGGCTTCACCGAGGATCTCGAGGGCAGCCTCGCGGGCTGGACGAACGCCAGCGTGGCGCTCCTCGAGGGCTCGGTCGCCGGCGCCGAGTTCGAGGGCGAGCTCTTCAACCCGCTCGTGGGCGGCGACTACGCGGCCGACGGCTGGGTGTTCGGCGCGGCGCTCGGCTACGAGAACGCGAGTTTCGACACGCCGCCGAGCCCGGGCGGGCTGACGAGCGACGGCGTGATCTTCACGCCCTATGTCGGCCGCGCGATCGGCGAGCACGTGATCCTCGACGCGGGCGTCGGCTATGCCCGGCTCGGCTACGACCGGAAGGTCGCGACGCCGGCCGGCACCGCCCGCGGCAGCTTCGACGCCGACCGGGTGTTCGTCTTCGTCAACGCCAACGGCTACCTGCCGCCGGATCTTCTCGGCGTCGACGCGCTCCAGCTCGTCGGCCGCGTCGGCTTCACCTACAGCCACGAGGACCAGGAGGGCTTCCGGCTCGGCACCGAGGTGGTGCCGGGCGGCACGGTCGAGCTCGGCCAGGTCAAGATCGGGGCCGAGGCCCGCTACTATCTCGACGACACGGGCATCGGCGATGCCGAGCTGTTCACCCGCGCCGAGGGCCGGATCGACGCCATCCGCTCCGACGAGAGCTTCGCCGGCGTCGGCTCGACCGACGACCGCACCGACGTGCTGCTCGGCGTCGGGGCCGCGCTCGCCGTGACCGAGCGCGTCACCGCCGATCTCGCCTACGAACGGGCCTTCGGCCGGGACGATCTCGACGAGCAGTCGGTCGTCTTCGGGCTGCGCATCGCCTTCTGACCGCCGTCTGACCGCGGCCGCCGAGCCGGGAGGGACCATGACCACGCTCCGGATCTTCGATCCCACCTACATCTTCCGGGCGGAGCCGGCGGCCGACGCGCGACCGGCCGAGACGCGCACCCAGACGGTGATCGTGCTCGAGACGGTCGGAACCTTCGCAGGCGTCGAGGGGCCGCAGCCGGTCTTCCTGCGCCTCGACGCGGCGCCCGATGCGCTCTTCTCCGGCACACCGGACGGCTACAGCGGCGAGATCGCCCGGGTCCGCGCCTTCCGCGGCAGCGAGGCGGCCGCGCTGGCCGAGGACCCGTCCGCGCTCCTCTACGACATCGAGGGCGTCGAGGGCCTGACGCTCGACGCCTATCTCCGGGCCGAGGATCCTCTCGCGGCCGATCGCGCGCTCTTCTCGGGCAGCGACACGATCGTCACCGAGGGCGGCAGCCTTCGCCTCGCCTCCAACGTGCTCGTGCTCACCCAGGATCTCGTGCAGGATCCCGAGGCTCCGGCCGACCGCATCGTGGGCCCGAACGAGCTCGACACGCTCGGGATCGAGGCGCCGTCGCTCGAGGTCGTGGGGCTCGAGGACGCCGCGGGCGCCGTCCGCCTCTTCGAGCGCGCGGCGCCCGGCAGCGCCGCGCTGGTGCCGCTGACCGAGATCGCGGGGATCGAGCGCCTCGCCTTCGACGACACGCCGCCCGACGGGTCGGTCGCGCTCGCCGCGTTCCTCGATCGCGCGCCGCTCGCGGTGGCGCCGGGCGGGCCGGACCCCGAGACGGCGGGCCCGCTGCCGGCCGACGGGTCGTCGGTCGATCTCTACGATCTGCTGCTCGGCACCGCGCTCAGCTTCCGCGTCGACCCCGCGACGCTCCCCGACGCGCCCGCCACGGCGCTGGAGCTCGGCCGGGTCGACACGGACGCGACGCTCGGCGCGGTCCGCATCGACCGGGCGGCCGCGTCGCTGGTCTACACGGCAACGCCCGAGCCCTTCGCCGGGCTCGGCGAGGGCGAGGCGGCGACCGACCGGTTCCTCTACCGCGTGACCGACGGGGTGCGGGCGAGCGCCTTCGCGCCGGTCGAGATCGCCGTGACCGGGGTCAACGATCCGGTGCGCCTCGCGCCCGGGCTCTCGGTGCTCGCGGGCGAGATCGTCGAGGGCGGCGAGCCGGTCGCCGCCGGCGCGATCCGCTTCCGCGACGCGGACCTGACGGACACGCACAGCGTGGTCGAGCTCGCGGCCGCCGAGGAGGTGCCCGGCGGCAGCTTCGACCCCGGCACGGCCGGCCCGACGGACGACCCGGCGCTCCGCGAGACCCTCTGGAGCTTCGAGATCCCCGGAGAGCGTCTCGAGCGGCTGGCCGAGGGCCAGAGCGCGACCAACGAGTATGTCGTCGAGATCACCGACATGGCGCCCCTCGCCCCGGGCAGCACGACCCGGACGAGCGAGACCGCCACGGTGACGATCACGTTCCTCGGCCGCAACGACGCGCCCGCGATCGACGCCGGGGCGACCGACACCGCGCGCGGCGTCGCCGAGATCGTCAAGGACGCCGAGATCGCCGGGGACCCGCTGCTGACGACCGAGCCCGCCGTCCTCACCTTCACCGACCCCGACCTGATCGACCTGCATTCCGCGAGCGTCCGGCCGCTCACCCCGGAAGCCGTCGGGGCGTTCGAGATCGATCAGCCGGTGCGGATCGGCGGGCCCGACGAGAACCGCGCCGAGGTCGCGTGGCGCTTCTCGGTGCCGGACTCCGCGATCGGCTTTCTCGGCGAGGGGGCGACGCTCACCCAGTCCTACGACATCGTGGTCACCGAGAGCTCCATCCCCGAAGCGGCGCGGGAGACGGCGAGCCAGACCGTCACCGTGACGATCACGGGGGCCAACGACGCGCCGGTCTGCGTGGACGACACCGGCATGGTCGTCGAGGACGGTCCCGCGATCGCGATCGACGTGCTGGCCAACGACAGCGACCCGGACGCCGGCGACACGCTCGCCATCGCCGGGATCGACACGGCGGGCACGCGCGGGAGCGTCACCCTCGGAGAGGACGGCCGGATCGCCTACGATCCCGCCGGCGCCTTCGAGTCGCTCGCCGAGGGCGAGACCGCGACGGACGTCGTCACCTACCGCGCGGTCGATCCCTTCGGCTGCGAGTGCGCGGCGAGCCTCACCGTGACGGTCGTCGGCACCAACGACGCGCCGGAGATCGTCCTCGGGGGCGACGGCCCGGTCTCCGATCTGATGGGCGAGGTGCCGCGCGAGCTGCTCGGGATGGAGGCCCTCGCCTTCGACGACATGGGCGAGGTCGTCTTCCGCGACGTCGACCTGAGCGACACGCACACCGCCTCGGCGACCCCGCTCGGGGAGGGCTTCCTCGGCGCCTTCGAGATCCTCGACCCGACGAGCACCCCGACGACCGAGGGCGGCGTCGTCAGCTGGCGCTTCGAGACGGACGAGGAAACGCTGCGGACCCTCGGCGCCGAGGTCGTGGTGCAGGACTATCTGGTGACCGTCACCGATCCGTTCGGCGCCATGGCGGCGGCCACCGTCTCGATCACGCTGAACGGCCTCGAGCCCGGCAACGGCAACGGCGGCATGAACGCCTGTCCCGAGCCGATGGCCGACGCCGAGACCGTCTCGGCCCTCTCGGGACCCGTCCCGATCGACGTGCTCGCCAACGACACCGACCCCGACGGCGATCCGCTGATCCTGATCCCCGACCCGATCGAGCTCCAGCGCGGCGTGGCGCGGGTCGAGGGCAACCGCATCGTCTTCGACCCGAACGGCGATTTCGACACGCTGGGCGCGGGCCAGTCCGAGACCGTCGTGATCGGCTACACCGTGACCGACGGCGTGGGCGCGCCCGAGGGCGCCGACCTGACCGATCCGGCGCTCGACATCTGCCGCGAGCGCGGGTTGCTGACCGTCACGGTCACGGGCAGCAACCAGTGCCCGGTCGTGGTCGACGACAGCGTCTCGATCGCCGCCAACGCCGATCCGGTCGCCCTTCCGGTGCTGGCGAACGACAGCGACCCCGACGGCGACACGCTGACGATCGTGGCGCTGTCGGGCGACACGCTCGGCTCGGTCAGCCTCGCGGGCGACCGGATCCGCTACGATCCCGGCTCGGCATTCCTCGGCCTCGGCGAGGGCGAGACGGTGGTCGAGACGATCACCTACGCCGTCTCCGACGGCAACGGCTGCACCGAGCTCGGCACGCTCACGGTCACGGTGACCGGCGTCAACGACTGCCCCCTGGCGGACGACGACATGGCGACGGTGGCGGCGGACGGCGACGCGGTGCTGATCCCCGTGCTCGACAACGACAGCGACCTCGACGGCGACACGCTCTCGATCGTCGAGGTCTCGGGCGACACGGCGGGCGCGGTCACGCTGTTCGGCGACCGCATCCGCTACGCGCCCGGCGACGCGTTCCGCGAGCTCCGGGTCGGCGAGAGCGTGACCGAGATCGTCACCTACACGGTCAGCGACGGCATCTGCACCGACACCGCGACGCTGCGCATCCGGGTCGAGGGCACGAATGTCTGCCCCGAGCCGGAGGACGACGCGGCCGCGCTCCTGTTCGACACCGGCGAGATCTCGATCCCGGTCCTCGCCAACGACACCGACGCGAACGGCGACCCGCTCGAGATCGTCGCGGTCGCGCAGCCCGCGGTCGGCACGGCGGAGATCGTCGGCGACCGGATCGTCTATTCGGTGGGCGACATCGAGGCGTACGCGTTCGGCGAGGATCTCACCGCGACGGAGGTCTTCGAGTACACGGTCACCGACGGCCGGGGCTGCGAGGAGACCGCGCAGGTGTCGGTCACCGTGGGCCTCGAGGTCTTCGACATCGACGTGATCGACGCGATCGCCGCGTTCGACGAGATCGCCGCGATCGATTCGCTTCTGGTCTTCGACTCGGGTCCCTCGCTGAACGCGGTCGACGGGCCGCTCTTCGCGAGCTCCGCGCCCGCGATGACGACCGTCTGGGAGGGCTTCGCCTCGGGCGGCCTGCTCGGCGCCGGCCCCGGCTTCGACAGCGTCGACTACGCGCTCGCGCGCGCCGCGCTCGCGATCGAGCTCGCGCCGGGCGGGGCGATCGAGGTCGCCGGCCCGGAGGGGCAGGCCGAGACGCTGCTCGGCGTCGAGCGCGTCGCGGTCGCCGACGGGGCGCTGCGCTTCGATCTCGGCGCCGATGCGCCGACGCTCCACCGCCTCTACGCCGCCGCCTTCGGACGGACGCCGGACGAGGGCGGGCTGGTCTACTGGGACGGCGAGCGCGCGGGCGGCGCGGAGATCCTCGAGATCGCCGACGCCTTCGTCGCGAGCCCCGAGTTCGAGGACCGCTTCGGCGGCGCCGCGCCCGAGCCCGAGGCGTTCGTCGACGCGCTCTACGGCAACATCTATGCCCGCCCGGCCGATCCCGGCGGGCGCGACTTCTGGACCGGCGAGCTCGCGGACGGGCTCTCGCGGGCCGAGATGTTGCTCGCCTTCGCCGACAGCGCCGAGAACCGCGCGCTCACCGCGGCCGACACCGAGGACGGGCTCTGGGTGACGGGCTGACCGGGCAAGGCGCCGGGCGGCGCGTCAGATCCCGGGAAGGAAGCGGCGCAGGCGGTCGAGCGAAGGCCCCTCGCCCGCCCGCATCTCCGTCTTCTGCGCCAGCGTCAGCATCAGGCCGCTGCCGAGCTCGGGCGAGGCGAGCGCGGGGATCTCGATCCGGGCGTCGCGCACCGCGCGGTTGAACCGGGCGCAGCGCTCGACGGCCTCGGGGGCCGGCTCGAGCCGGGCCAGCGGATGCAGGACCCGGCCGGCGAGGAGGCCGATCAGCGTCTGGCGCGCACGCCCGCGATCGAGGCCCCGGCCCTCGGCCTCGGCAAGCGCGTCGCCCACGCCCATCGGCCGGCCGATCAGGATCTCGCCGAGCGCGGCCGCGATCTCCGCGTTGAGCGCGATGGTCCCGCGCGCCGAGACGATCTCGCCCGGCGTCTCGGGCGGCAGCACCGCGGCGACCGGCAGCGCCTCCAGCGCGTCGTTCGCCGCCTCGGGCCGCAGCCGCTCGGTTCCGCGGGCGAAGATGTCCATCCGGAACTCGCGGTTGCTCGCGAGGTCGCGGAAGAGCTCGCCGAGGCCGGCGTCCTCGGCGGCCCTCACCGCCTCCAGCACCTCGGGGGCGAAGTTGAGCGCGTCGAGATTGTCGACCAGCTGGGCATGGGCGGCGAAGGCGAGCCGGGCATGGCGCGCGGCGTCCGCCACCTCGTCGTGCCAGAACGCGGTGTGGCCCTGCGGCATGAACTCGTGCACCAGGTAGTCGCGCCGGTGGGTTCCGACCGCCGCGATCCAGGAGCGGATCTCCGGGCTGCCGGCCGCGACCCCGCAGCCCTGCTCGTCGAGAAGGGCGAGGTAGCGCGCGGCGTCCTCGATCGCTTTCTCGCGGCTCCGCCCCGCGCGGCCCTCGGCGAGCCGGCGGATCAGATGGCGCATCGGCTCGACGGCGCCCCAGCGCGGCATCGCGTTGTAGCCGAAGACAGCGAGGCCGCCGAGCGCGAGGCAGCGGCGGATCGCCTCCATGGCCTCGGCCCGCGCGCCCGCGTCGACCCAGCTCAGCACGCCGTGGCAGGCGACGACGTCGAAGCGCCCGAGGCTCTCGGCGCGCTCGACCAGCTCGGCGAAGCTCGCCTCGATCAGCTCCACGTTGTCGATGCCGGCCGCGCGGGCGAGGGCGCGACCCGCGACCACCTGATCGGGCGCGATGTCGGCGCCGACGAACTCGGCCTCCGGGTTGGCGGCGGCCATCAGCACCAGCTGGTAGCCGATGCCGCAGCCGAGATCGAGATAGCGGTAGCGCCCGGCGACGTCGGCGGGGCGGAGCCCGCGCAGGATCTGCGCGGTGCGCAGCGAGCTCGGCGCGAGCTGCGGCAGGAAGGTGTGCATGTAGGCGCGGCCGACCGTGTACCCGCTCGCCCCCGCCGCATCCATGATCGCCGCTCCGCGCCGCCGGCCGGCCGCTGCCTGCCTCGCGCCGATCTTAGACGAGCGCGCTCGCCGCGTCGACCGCCGGCATCGGCCGGTGCTGCGCCGCCGCGCGCCTCAGGCGGCCTCGCGCGGCCAGAGCCGGGGGAAGAACGCGCCGTCGATGCGGTCGCCCTCGCGGTAGCCCGCCGCCTCGAAGATCGCCCGCTCGCCCGCCGCCCAGTCGCCGCGATAGCGGATCACCCCGTCGGGCGCGGTCATCCGGAGCGTGAAGCGGCGCACGGTCTCGCTCGGCGTCACGGTGGAGAGGCCGCCATGGAGCGTGCGCATGTCGAAATAGATGCAGTCGCCCAGATCGAGATCCCAGCGCAGCAGCTCATGGGCGCCCGGATCGGCCTCGATGTCGGGCGGCAGGTGATAGGTGCGCCCGTTGACCTCGCAGGCGCCCGTGTCGGCCCGGTGACCGTCGGCGAAGCGCACGCGCATGAAGAGCTTGTCCCAGAGATGCGAGCCCTTGACGAAGGCGATGCCGGTCTCCGCGGTCACCGGCTCGAGCGGCAGCCACAGAACGCACATCGTGCCCTCGAAATCGAAATAGGCGAGGTCCTGGTGAAAGGGCGGGCGCGAGCGCGAGCCGGCCTCGCGCAGGAACCAGTTGTCCATCACGAGGTTGATCGAGGGCGCGCCGAGGAGCGCCGCCGCGATGGGCGCGCAGGGCGAGCGGCGCACGAAGCGCTCGAACTCGGGGAAGCGGTTCCAGACCCAGAAGTCCTCGTAATAGCCGGGGGCGTCGGGATCCTTCGTGTGCCGCGCGAGGGTGGGGGAGGGCTCGGCCATGTCGGCGTCGATCCCGGCGCGCAGCGCCTCGATCCAGTCGCGGTCGAACATCCCCCTCAGCGCCACCGCGCCGTCGCGGCGGAAGGCGTCGACATCCTCGGGGCGGAGGGTGACGGCCTCCTCGGTCATGGCGGGTCTCCCTCGATCCGTGCGGTCCAGTGAACGGGCCGGCGGGCGCTGCGTCAAGCCGTCGGGTCGGTCGCCGGGCCGGATCGGCGCCGCTCTACCCAAGGTTGTTTTTAATCGAACGTTCATCTGGGACAATCTCCCGGATGCACGCATAAGTTGCTAGACTGCCGGCCGTATCCCTGAGAGTCGCCGGTCCGTCCGCTGCCGGGCCGGCCCCCTTGTGCCGCGTGCGCCCGAACCAATGCGTGCCTCCGTCCGATCACCGCGAGTCTGTGGGCAGCGTCCGCTGCCGAAACGAGGGGACTGACCGATGAACAGCCAGACGCCATATGTCGACGTCACCGCCGTGGACACGCCCGAGGGGATGGAGGTCGCGCTCGCGCCCGATCAGATCGCCGGCGTGCCGGTCGCCGGAACCGGGCTCGCCGGCGCCGCCTACGCGCCGGGGTCGAAGATCGAGAACATCGGCGACCTGCGCGAGATCGTGGCGCAGCAGGGCCCCGACGCGGAGTTCACCGCGACCGAGATCGGCTACGGCGCGAAGGACAGCGACACGACGCTGACCGAGTTCCTCGGCGAGGACGGCGCGAGCGTGACCGGCAACGGCGATCTGGAGATGGGCCCGTCGGGGCTCGTGCTCGAGGGCTATATCTACATTCCCGCCGGCATCCACGAGATCGCCGTCGCGTCGGACGACGGCTTCGCGCTCGAGATCGGGGGCGTGCCGTTCTCGGACTATCCCGGCGTGCGCGGCGTCGACGTGACCGCGCGCACCGCCGAGTTCGCGGGCGGGCTCTACAAGATCAAGCTCGAATACTTCGACAAGAGCGGCAACATGGCGCTCGGCCTGGCGATCGACGGGCTGCCGGTCGACATGAGCGCGTTCTACAAGGACCCCGCGGATCTCGAGAGCCCCGACCCCTCGCTGGCGCTGATCCCGACGGACATCTACCACCCCTCGCATTTCATCGGCGAGGCGGTGCTCGACGACGGCCAGACGCCGCAGGGCAGCTCGGGCCATGACGATCTCCAGGGCGACGCCGGCGACGAGACGATCTCGGGCGGCGCCGGCGACGACCAGATCCACGGCGGCTACGGCGACGACAAGCTCGACGGCGGCGACGGCGACGACGTGCTCGACGGCGGCCGCGGCAACGATTTCCTGATGGGCGGCGCCGGCGACGACATCCTCGTCAGCCGCTCCGACGCCGGCGAGCAGCGCATCGGCCAGCTCGCCCTCGGCGTGCCCAACCGCCCGGACGGCGGCGAGGTCAACTACGACCGCGAGAAGCTCGCCGGCTGGGAGTCCCAGGCGCTCGAGGCGGACGACTTCCTGATGGGCGGCGACGGCGCCGACCTCTTCCTGTTCGCGCCGCAGATCAACGCCAAGCTCGAGATCATCCAGAAGCACGTGCGCTCGGACGGCACGATCAACTGGGCGGGCGTCGCCGGCGAGAACGACGAGCTGCACGACCACTGGGTCGACCACTGGGGCATCGACACGATCCTCGACTACGAGGCCGGCGTCGACCAGATCGCCGTGATCGGCCACACCGCCGAGGTCTGCGACATCGAGTATCGCGACGTGAACGGCGACGGGTATCTCGAGACGATCATCACCGTGCAGTCGAACCAGTCGGGCCCCTGCGTGCGCACCGGCCAGCCGACCTGCTCCTGCCTCGCCGACGGCGCGGCGGGCGGCGCGCACGACCGCGACCTGCTCGGCCAGATCATCGTCTACGGCGATCTCGTGGATTACGACGACATCATCGTCGACGCCGGCGTCACCTACGGCATCGTCGAGAGCATCGCCGAGGTCGCCGAGGCCCTGTTCCCGCAGGGCGAGACGAAGACCACGGTGATCAACGGCGACATCGACCCGGGCGGCGCGATCGTCGGCACCGACGAGACCGGCCAGACGGTGATCTTCGGCTACGACACGCGGAGCCCCGCCACCAACCTCGCGAACCAGGCCGAGGGCGCCGCGATCAGCTATGGCGTGATCGGCGACAACCCCGAGCTTTTCATCGACAATCCCTTCGAGGGCGAGGCCCTCGGCATGGCCGTGCAGTCGAGCGCGCCGGCCTCGCTGCTTGCGGCGGGCGGGCAGGAGGATGTCTACGAGGCCGCCGCCGAGCTCCTCGAGGAGGCGGCCGGCCCGCCGCCGACGCGCTATCCCTTCGAGCCGCTCGCCGTGGTCGCGGCCGCCGGCGAGACGAAGACGGGCGACGGCCTGATCGCGCCGACCGAGGCGCCGGAGACGCTGCCCGCGCCGGTGGCCGCCTGGAGCTTCGCCGGGACCGACCATGTCTTCGAGGACGCCAAGGGCGGGCCCGCGGCCAAGGCCTACACCCTCTGGGAGAACCAGGCGCTGCCGCGGCCGGACGGGATCGTCCCCGGCCCCTCGGGCGCGCTCGACGCGCTCTCCTTCAACGGCGAGGACGAGTTCGCCTACATCCCGCACGACCCCGCCTTCCAGGTGACGCAGGGCACCATCGCGCTCTGGGTGCAGCCGGCCGATCTCGGCGACGACGCGATCTTCCTCGCCAAGGACCAGCGCAACACCGGCGACGGCGGCCACTTCCTGCTCGGCCACACCCGCGAGAGCGGCCTCTTCATGCGCGTCGCGCCGGGCGACGGCGACAGCAACAAGGAGTGGAAGACCGGGCCGATCCTGACCGAGGGGGTGTGGAGCCACATCGCCGTGACCTTCGGCGCGGAGGGCGTCAAGGTCTACAAGGACGGCCTGCCGATCCCGGACAGCGCATGGACCGCGGTCTCGGGCGACGTCGCCCGGCCCGGGATCTACGAGGAGGCGTTCCTCCTCAACAACCAGGAGCCGTGGGTCCTCGGCGCGAGCCAGGCGCGGACCGATTACAATTCCACGGCCGGCATCTTCGGCGCCGACGACGAGGACCTCGAGGAGGAGTTCGAGGGCGCGCTCGCGGGCGTCACCTTCTGGGGCAGCCAGGACGCCACCGGCGTGCTCACGCCCGCGGAGATCGCGACCGTCGCGGCGCCCGGCTTCGACCCGGCCTCGATCCCCGACCAGCCGGCGCCCGCGATCGTCGCGGCCGACGACGTCTTCACCGGCGGCGCGGGCGCCGACACGATCCTCGGCGAGGGCGGCGACGACACGCTGTCGGGCGAGGGCGGCGACGACTCGATCCTCGGCGGATACGGCGACGACAGCCTGTCGGGCGGCGAGGGCAACGACACGCTCGACGGCGGCCGGGGCTCCGACCTGCTCGTGGGCGGCGCCGGCGACGACGTGCTGCGCGCCACCTCCGACGCCGGCGAGGACCGCGCCGCGCAGATGCTGATCGACACCGGCAACCAGCGCGACCCGCTCTTCATCGATCCCGAGACCGCCCGGCTGTGGGACTGGAGCGGCCAGCCGATGGTCGCCGACGACATCCTCGTCGGCGGCGAGGGGGCCGACCACTTCCTCTTCGAGCTGCAGATCAACGGCACGCTCGACGCGATCATGGACAACCTCAAGGACGGGCTGCGCGACATCCGCTGGCACGGCGTGGCCGGCGAGAACAAGTATGTCCACGAGCACTGGGTCGACTCGATCGGCGTCGACGTGATCGCGGACTTCGACGCCGAGGAAGACCGGATCTCGGTGCTCGGCCACACCACCAATGTGCGCGTCCACTACGTCTCCCACGACAGCGACGCGGACGGCGCGCCCGACAGCGTGCTCTCGGTCATCACCGCCTATTCCCAGCAGGGCAACGGCGGCGGCGCGCACGACGAGGACATCCTCGGCTATGTCGTGGTCCACGGCGACATGGTCACCGAGGACATGATCGCGACCGACGCGGGCGTGCACTACGGCATCGTCGACACGGTCGACGAGCTGCAGGAGGCTCTCGCGCCCACGGGCGAGGTCCGCACCAACACGGTGAACGGCGTGGAGATCACCGGCCTCGACAGCCGCGACGTCGAGGGCGACCCGATCGGCGCCAACCCGCGGCCCTTCGCCGAGAACCCCTACGAGAGCCTGGTCGACTTCGCCGACGCGACGCTCGGCGAGCAGCCGCCCGTCGCCCTCGTCTACAGCGGGCCCGGCGGCACCTTCTCGGGCGCCGAGGGCGACTATGCCACCGTGCCCCATCCCGAGGGCAGCGAGGCCGAGCTCGCCTCCGGCACGATCGCCTTCACCTTCGTCGCCGACACGCCGGGCGAGGGCGACCAGGCGCTCTACTCGAAGGATCATTCGGGCAACGAGCGGGGCGGCCATTTCACGGCGTGGATCGGCGACCACGGCTATCTCGAGGTCCGCTTCCAGGACGCCGAGGACGAGACCAACCAGAGCCGCTATCTGAAGTTCCAGGACGAGAAGATCGTGCCGGGCAAGGCGTATTCGGTCGCCTTCTCCTTCGCGCCGGACGGGATCTATCTCTACGTCAACGGCGCGCTCGCCGATGCCGACGAGGGCTTCCCGAACGGCATGACCGGCAACACCCATGAGTGGCTGGTCGGCGCGTCGGCGCGGCAGCGGCGCGGCGACGACGACAACGCGCAATGGTTCTTCGATGGCACGATCGGCGACCTGCAGGTTCTCGACGCCCCGCTGACCGCGCTCCAGGGCATCCTGCTCGGCGAGGCGGGCGGCGATGTCTCGGCGATCCTCGCCGACGTCGCGCCGCCGGACGCGCCGGGCGA
>CAZWDE010000021.1:0-18147 GCA_964632555.1 uncultured Limibaculum sp. | reverse complement strand
CCGCCGAGGGTGGAGGCGCGGGGGCGGGCTTGGGCGGCTGGGGGGGCATGCACATTATGTGAGCGGCCCGCCCCCGTGCGGGGGGCCGTCGCCGCCGACGCATCGGAGGGACAGCGAGAGCCGCGCCGCACGCGGCCCGAGGAACCGCGGCCGTCCCACCCGGGGCGGCCGCTGCCGTTTCGCGCACCTCCCGCGGGCGTGAGCCGGTTTGGCTTGGCGCGCGCGGACGCGCGCGTCAGTCTGGCGGGACACCCGGATGGAGGTTCCCGTGATCCGACACGCCGCCCGTCAGGCCGCCCGCCTGCTCCTCACGATCGCCGTCGCGATGGCCGGCATCGGCCTCGCCAAGGCCCAGCAGCAGTCCGACCCGCAGCCCGAGGCGCCGCGCGCCGCGCCGCGCACCGACCCGCCGGGCGAGGGCACGATGACCCTCGCCCGGCTGACCGAGATCGTCGCCCGGCTCGACGGCGAGGCGCAGATCCGCCCGAACGGCGCGGAGTTCACCGTGGAGGAGGTCTCGGTCCTGCTGGTCGCCGATCCGGTGCACAACCGGATGCGCCTCCTCGCGCCGATCAAGCCGGCCGACGACCTCTCCGAGGCGGAGCTCCGGCGCCTCGCCCAGGCGAATTTCGACACCGCGCTCGACGCGCGCTACGCGGTCGCGCGCGGCATCCTGTGGGCCACCTACATCCACCCGCTCTCGGAGCTCCACGACCGGCAGTTCGTCGCCGCGGTCGGCCAGACGGTGAACGCGGCCAAGAGCTACGGCACCACCTACTCCTCGGGCCTCCTGTCCTATCGCGGCGGCGACAGCGGCGCGCTGATCCAGCGCGAGCTGATCGACGAGCTGCTGCGCCGCGCCGAGGACATCTGAGCGGGATGGACGACGCCCGCGCCCGGGTCCGCGAGGCGGGGCCGGGAGACGCCGCGGCCGTCGCCGAGATGGCCAACGCGCTGGCCGAGGTGACCTATGGCCGGCCGGCGCCGCTGACGGCCGAGCGGGTCTGCGCCGATCTCCTCGGCCGGCCGGGCATCGGCCTCCTCGTGGCGGAACGCGGCGGCGCGGTGGCGGGCTATGCGCTCTGGTCCGTCGCCTACGAGACCGGGTTCGCGGCGCGCGGGCTTTATCTCGCGGATCTCTTCGTCAAGGACGGGGCGCGCGGCGGGGGGCTCGGCCGGGCGCTCGTCGCGGCGGTCGCGCGGCGCGCGGTGGCGGACGGGGGAGAGTATGTCTGGCTGGTCGCGCAGCCCGGCAACCACCGGGCCAACGCGCTCTACGACCGGCTGGGCGCGAGCCGGGAGACGATCCTTGCCCGCGCCCTCTTCGGCGAGGCCCTCGACCGGCTGCTGGCCGAGGGCTGAGGCGGGGCGGCCCGGGGGGCCACCCGCGCCGAGAGCGGGTCACTGCGAGGCGGCGCCGCCGTCGTCGGCCTTCCCGCCCGTCCGGGCGCGGCCGTCGACCATCAGCATCACCGGCTCGCCGCCCGGCAGCGCGGCGGTGGCGGCGAAGGCCGCGTCGAGCACGCGGATGTCGGAGTAGCCGGCCGCCTCGAGCTCGCCGGCGAGGTTCTCGCTCTCGCGGCTCATCCGCTCGCGCTTGCCCTCGCCCGGCTCGCCCCGCCGGTCGGCCTCGGCGCGCGTCGAGGTGTCGATCACCATCACCACGCAGTCGTCGTTGGGCGCGGTGGCCTCGACCACGTAGCTCGCCTCCTGCACCGCGATCTCGCGGAGCCCGGCCTCGGAGAGCGCGGTCTCGACCTCGGCCATCGAGGCGAGGCTCGCGGCGTCGGCCGGCCGGCCGTCCCGCCGCTCTTCGGCCTGCCGGCGCGCGGCGCAGCCGGTCGCCTGCGTGTCGTCCTGCGCGGCCTTGCCCGTCCCGGCCGTCTGGCCGTTCCCGGACGTCGCGCCGCTCTGCATGTCCTGCGAGGTCTGGCCCTGCTGGCCGTTGCCCGTCGCGTCGCCCTGCGACTGCGCGATGGCCGGCGCGACGAGCAGGGTGCTGGCGGCAAGGGCGGTGAGAAGCGTCTTCATGGGTGGTCTCCCGTCGTGACTGTGGCCCGCCTCGGTCGCGGGCCCGGATGTCCTGCGCGGTGGCGCCGCCGCTCCTCCGTCAACGCCGTCGGCCGCGCGGCGTTCCCCGCTTGCCTCGCCCGGGCGGGCGGCTAGCGTGGCGGCATGCAGGAGCTGATCGCGCGCATCGCCGACGAGGCCCGGCCCCGCGCCGCCGAGGGGCGGGTGGCCGACTACATCCCCGCGCTCGCCCGCGTCGACCCGGCGAAGTTCGCGCTCGCCGTGCGTCTCGCGGACGGCGCCGAGCACGTGTCGGGCGACGCCGACGAGCCGTTCTCGATCCAGTCGATCTCCAAGCTCTTCACCCTCGCGCTCGCCATGGAATGGGCGGGCGAGGCGCTCTGGGCCCGGGTCGGGCGCGAGCCCTCGGGGATGCGGTTCAACTCGCTGATCCAGCTCGAGACCGAAGGGGGCGTGCCGCGCAACCCCTTCATCAACGCGGGCGCCATCGTCACGACCGACGCGCTGATGGAGCGGCGCTGGAACCTCGACACCGCCTTTCGCGCGCAGATGCGGATGCTCTCGGGCAACGCCGACCTGCACTACGACGGCGAGGTCTGGGGCTCGGAGCGCCGGCACGGCGATCTCAACCGCGCGATCGCCTACGTGCTCAAGGCCTACGGCAACCTGCGCGGCGACCCGGTCGAGGTGACCGACTGCTATTTCCGCGCCTGCGCGCTCGCGATCTCGGCGCGGGATCTCGCCCGCGCCGCGATGTTCCTCGTCGGCCCGCAGAGGAACCCCGGCGCCTGCGCGGGCGGGCGGCACGCGGCGCGGCTGCGCGCGATCATGCGCACCTGCGGGCTCTACGACCAGTCGGGCGAGTTCGCCTACCGGGTCAATCTCGCGGGCAAGTCCGGGGTGGGCGGCGGCATCCTCGCGGTCGAGCCCGGGCGCTTCGCCGCCGTCGCGTGGTCGCCGCCGCTCGACCGCTACGGGAACTCGGTGGCCGGGCAGGCCGCGCTCGAGGCGCTGGCCGCCGCCCTCGGCACGGTCCGCTAGGCGCGCCTCCGGGGGGTCAGCGGCCCGCGGCCGCCTGCAGGGCGGCCAGCACGGCGAGCGCGTCCTCCGCGCGGTCGGCGGGGACCAGCAGGTGGTCGTGATGGGCGCCGGCCAGCATGTTGCAGGCGATGCCGGCCTCGGCGAGCGCGGCCGAGACGGCCGCCGTGAGCCCGATCGCCGCGAGATCGGAGTGCACCCGCAGCGTGATCCAGGCGGCGCGGAAGAGGGGCGCGAGACCGAGCGCGTCGGCGTCGGCCTCGGGCAGCACCACCGTCAGCCCTTCGGCCTCGCGGAGCGTGACGGCGGCGGCCTCGGGCACCGGTCGCCCCTCCGGCAGCACGGCCACCACCCAGACCCCCGGCGCGCGCTCGGGCGCGAGCCCGGCGAGGATCGCCGCAAGGTCGGTCAGCCCGCCGCTCACGCGTCGTCGGGCGCCACGATGCCCTTCCGCGCCAGCTCCTCCTTGGCGGCGACGGTCTTGCGCAGATCCGCCTCGCCCAGCGCGTCGAGCACCGGGCGCGCCTTCAGGAACTGGATGTCGCGATAGGGCACGACCTCGATCCGGTTGCCCCAGGGGTCGAGGAAGTCGAGCCGCCTCTCGGTGACGATCTCGACGCCCGCCGCCTCGAGCCGGGCGCGCAGGCCCTCGCGGTCGTCGACCACGAGGCCGAAATGGCGCTCCCGGTCGCGGTCGGGCTCGGCAACCTCGGTCAGCGCGAGGAACTGGTCGCCCATGTCGATGAAGGCGTGGCCCTCGCCCCGCCCACGGAGCGTGAAGTCGAAGAAGCGCCCGTAGAAGGCGAGCGCCTCCTCGATGTCGCCGACCTCGAGCGCGACGTGGTTGATCCCGAGCAGCTTCGGTTTCTCGCCCTTCGCCATGGGACCTCCTCCGCGCGCTCCCGGCCGGGCCCGACGGGCTCAGGCCGCTGCCCGGTTGATACCGGACTGGGCGATCTTCGTCAGCCCGTCGTCGGCGCGCTTCTCCTCCTCGAGCGTCTCGCCGAGGAGCCGCGCCGCCTCGGTGTGGCCGAGCCGCTCGGCCCAGTCGCGCAGGGTGCCGTAGCGCGCGATCTCGTAATGCTCGATCGCCTGCGCCGCCGAGACGAGGGCGGCGTCGCGCGTCTCGCCGGGCGCGGCGTCGCGCGCCAGTTCCTCGGTCTCCTCGAGCAGGCCGAGGATCGCCTCGCACTTCACCGCCTTGGGCTGCGCGCCGAGCGAGTCGAACACGGCCTCGAGCCGCTTGATCTGCTCGGTGGTCTCGCGGTGATGCGAATCGAAGGCCTGCGCGAGCTCCGGCGCCTGCGCCTGCTCCTTGAGGCGCGGCAGCGTCCGCTCGATGCGGCGCTCGGCATAGAGCACGTCGCCGAGCGTGTGGTGGAGGAGATCGGTCAGGTCGTTCAGCGTAGCCATGGATGGCCTCCTTTCTGACCCGGCACCTAGTCGGCGACCCCGGGGTCAGCAACCGTCGGCCCCGCGGGCGGCCCCCACGGGCGACCGATCGGCGCGGCGAATGGCGCCCATCACGGCGGCGCGCTTGGCGGGAGGCGGGGCGG
The DNA here is from genome assembly GCA_964632555.1 of uncultured Limibaculum sp. Classification (GTDB taxonomy): domain Bacteria; phylum Pseudomonadota; class Alphaproteobacteria; order Rhodobacterales; family Rhodobacteraceae; genus Thermohalobaculum. The sequence continues at coordinate 13,522 of CAZWDE010000021.1, read as the reverse complement.
CGCCTTAGGCTGGGCAGAAAGAGGAGAGACCGATGGCCCCCGACACCGCCACCCCCGCGCTCAGCAACGCGCAGATGCGCGACATCGAGGCGCTCTTGCACCCCTACACCAACGCCGTCGCGCACCGGCGGGTCGGCGCGCATCTGATCGAGCGCGGCGACGGGGTCTACGTCCACGACGACGCCGGCCGGCGCTACATCGAGGGGATGGCCGGTCTCTGGTGCTGCGGGCTCGGCTTCGGCGATCCCGAGCTGGTCGAGGCGGCGGCCGAGCAGCTCCGCCGGCTGCCCTACTACCACATCTTCGGCGGGCGCACCCACGAGCCGGCGATCGAGCTCGCCGAGCGGATCAAGGCCAAGCTGCCGGCCGAGATGGCGCGCGTCTTCTTCTGCTCCTCGGGGTCGGAGGCGAACGACACCCAGATCAAGCTGATCTGGTACATGAACAACGCGCTCGGCCGGCCCGAGAAGAAGAAGATCGTCTCGCGCCGGCGCGGCTATCACGGGGTGACGCTGGTGGCCGCCTCGCTCACCGGGCTGCCGCTCAACCATGGCGGCTTCGACCTGCCCTTCGACTTCGTGAAGCACGCCCGCTGCCCGCACCACTGGCGCGAGGCGGAGCCGGGCGAGGACGAGCGGGCCTTCGCGGCGCGGCTCGCGACCGAGCTCGACGCGCTGATCGAGGCGGAGGGGCCGGAGACGGTGGCGGCCTTCATCGCCGAGCCGGTGATGGGGGCCGGCGGCGTGATCGTGCCGCCCGAGGGCTATTTCGAGGCGATCCGGCCGGTGCTCGCGCGCCACGACGTCGCGCTGATCGACGACGAAGTGATCTGCGGCTTCGGCCGCACCGGTAACTGGTTCGGGGCCGAGACCTTCGGCATGGCGCCCCGCACCGTCAGCATGGCCAAGCAGATGACCGGCGGCTACTTCCCGCTCTCGGCGGTGGCGATGGACCGGGCGATGGCCGAGGTGATCGAGGCCGAATCGGGCCGCCATCCCTCGCTCGGGCACGGGTTCACCTATGGCGGGCACCCGGCGGGCTGCGCGGTGGGGATCGCGGCGATCGACATCTACGAGCGGCGCGGGGTGATCGACCATGTGAGGGCCGTCGCGCCGGGCTTCCAGCGGCGCCTGCGGGCGCTCGCCGAGCACCCGCTGGTGGGCGAGGCGCGCGGCGTCGGCCTGATCGGCGCGATCGAGCTCTCGCCCGACCCGGCGACGGCGGCCCCGTTCCGCGAGGCCGGCAAGGTCGGGCCGCGGCTCGCGCAGGAGCTGCTGTCGCACGGGGTGATCCTGCGCGCCGTCGGCGACACGCTCGCCTTCTGCCCGCCGATGATCATCACCGAGGCGGAGCTCGAGGAGCTCTTCGCCCCGATCCCCGCCGCCCTTGACGCCACCCACGCCTGGGCCCGCGCCGAGGGCCATCTCGCCGGATGAGGCCGGGACGCGCACTCCTCGTCGCGCTTCTGCTGGCCGCCGGCGGGGCGGGGGCGGAGCCCGACCGGTTCTCCGGCTGGATCGAGGGCGACTGGATCGACCCGCGGGTGCACCGCTGCGACCAGGTCTGGGTCAGGATCCGCGTCGAGGAGGGCCAGCTCCGCCATTTCACCGTGACCTTCGGCAACGCCGTGCCGGGGATGGCCGCGACGATCCTCGAGACGCTGCCGACGGGTGGCGCGCGGCTCCGCAACGACCGGCTCGGCTTCGACCAGCGGGTCCGCTACGTCACGCCGAACGCCCATGTCCTCGAGAAGGCCAACGGCGCCGGCGGGGTCACCTTCGTGCGCTGCCCCGAGGCCGGCCGTGGCCCGGCCTCCTGAGCGCGCCCGCCCGCTGCCCGAGGGCTGGACCTTCCGCCGGGTGCCCAACCGCATCGCGCGCGGGCTCCTCGCGGCGAGCCTCGTCGCGGTCGGGCTGTTCGCGCTCCATGTCGGCGGGTTCGGGCTCCTCGAGCGCATGTCGCTCCGGCTCGTCGGCTCGGCCTATCTCGTCGGCCTGCCCGTGGCGCTCGTCTTCGCCTTCTTCGTGGCGGCGCCGCTGCTGCGCCTCCGGCTGCGCCGCGGCGGGCTCACGCGCGGCGCGGTCGTCGGGCTCGGCGCCGCCTGCTATGGCGGGATCGTGCTCCTCTGGATGGCGGTGCTGCGCGCGGGCCCGCCCGACGAGCTGATGGCCGCGCTCTTCGGCGCGCCCGAGACGCTCGGCCAGCGCCCGGCCGCGTGGGAGAGCGCGGGCGCCGAGGCCTTCCGCTGGGCCTATCGCCTCGTGCTCACGCCCGCCGCCTTCGCGCTCTACGGCGCGATCGCCGGCGCCGCCGGCTGGCTCGCCGCCTTCGGGCCGGCGCGCCGCCGCGCCGAGGGAGTGCTGACGGCGTGAGGGACGCGGGCCCCGCCCGGGGCGACCAGGTGCGCGGGATCCTGCTCAAGCTCGCCTCGGTCGCGGTCTTCGCGGTGATGTCGGCCTGCATCAAGGCGGCGCGGGCCGAGGCGCCGGCCGGCGAGACGGTGTTCTTCCGCGCCGCGATCGCGCTCGTGCCGGTGCTCGCCTATGCGTGGTGGACCGGGCATCTGCGCGACGCGGTCGCGACCCGCAACCTGCGCGGGCATGCGTGGCGCGGCGGGATCGGCTGCTCGGCGATGGCGCTCTCCTTCGCGGCGCTCGGCCTCCTGCCGCTGCCCGAGGTGATCGCCATCGGCTTCGCCTCGCCGCTGATCGCGACCGCGCTGGCGGTGGTGCTCCTCGGCGAGACGGTGCGGCTCTACCGCTGGAGCGCCGTCGTGGTGGGCCTCGCGGGCGTCGGGCTGATGGTGTGGCCGCGGCTCACGGTGGTGCGCGAGGGCGGGCTCGACGCGCTGGCGGACGGCGCGGCGCTCGGCGCGCTGGCGATGCTGGTGGCGGCGGGCCTGATGGCGCTCGCGCAGATCCACGTGCGCTGGCTCACGCGCACCGAGCCGACGCTCGCCATCGTCTTCTGGTTCCACGTCACCTGCTCGGGGCTCAGCCTGCTGACGCTGCCCTTCGGCTGGGTGTTCCCCTCGGGCGCCGTCGCGGGGCTGCTGATCGCGGCGGGGCTCCTCGGCGGGGTCGCGCAGATCCTCGTCACCGAGAGCTACCGCCATGCGGATGCCTCGACGATCGCGCCCTTCGACTACTCGGCGATGCTCTACGGGCTCCTGATCGGCTGGGTGGTGTTCGACGAGGTGCCGCCGCCGATGGTGCTCGCCGGCGCGGGCGTCGTGATCGCCGCGGGTCTCATGATCCTCTGGCGGGAGCGCCGCCTCGGGATCCTGGCGGACCGGGCGCGCGCGCGGCCCGGCATGACGCCGCAGGGGTGATCGGAAAGGCGGGGATCGGGCCGGCGGCGGTTGACGCGGCGTATTTCGCAGCGCACCTAACGCCCATGCGTATCTACAAGGTGCTGACCGAGGAGGAGCACGCGGCGCTCCACCGCCTCACCGAGATCCCGGGCTCCGCCGCCGACATCGCCGACGGCTTCGTGCATCTCTCGACGGCCGCGCAGCTGCCCGGCACGCTGTCCCGGCATTTCGCGGGGCAGGACGGTCTCCGGCTGCTGGCGCTCGAGGCCGAGCGCCTCGGCGAGGCGCTCGAATGGGAACCCGCGCGGGGCGGCGACCTCTTCCCCCATCTCTACCGGGCGCTCCGCCTCGCCGACGTCGCCGCGGAGGCGGCGCTCGAGACCGGGACGGACGGCACGCACCGCCTGCCCGACCCGCTGCCGTGAGGGAGACGCTCGAGCGCGCCGGGCTCGCCGTGCTGTCGCGCCTCGACCCCGAGCGCGCGCACGGCCTCGCGCTCCGGGCCCTGCGGGCGGGGCTCGGGCCGACCGGCGGCCCGGTCACCTCGCCCCGGCTGCGCACGCGCCTCGCGGGCCTCGACCTGCCCAACCCGGTCGGGATCGCCGCCGGCTTCGACAAGAACGCGACCGCCCTCCGCGCGCTGTTCCGCGCCGGGGCGGGCTTCGTCGAGGTGGGCGCCGTCACCCCGCGCCCGCAGGCCGGCAACCCGCGGCCGCGGCTCTTCCGCCTGCCCGGGCACGGCGCGGCGATCAACCGCTTCGGCTTCAACAACGACGGGATGGAGGCGATCCGCCCGCGCCTGGCGGCCGCGCGCGGCGCCGGCGTCGTCGGCGTCAATCTCGGCGCCAACAAGGACAGCCCCGACCGCGCCGGGGACTATGCGGCGGTGCTGACCCGTCTCCACGACGTCGCCGACTTCTTCACCATCAACGTGTCCTCGCCGAACACCGAGCGGCTGCGCGAGCTCCAGGGCGCGGCGGCGCTCGAGGCGCTCGTCGCGCGGGTCTTCGAGGCGGCCGACCGGCTGCCGCGCGCGGGCCCCGTGTTCCTGAAGATCGCGCCCGACCTGACCGACGACGAGCTCGCCGCGATCGCCCGGATCGCGCGCGCCTCGCCGCTCGCCGGGATCGTCGCGACCAACACGACGACGGCGCGGGCCGGCGTCGCGGGGCGCCATGCGGGCGAGCCGGGCGGGCTGTCCGGGCGGCCGCTCCGCGCGCGCTCGACCGCGGTGGTGCGGCGGCTGCGCGAGCTGACCGCGGGCGAGGTGGCGATCGTGGGCGTGGGCGGCGTCGCCTCGGCCGAGGACGCCTACGAGAAGATCCGGGCGGGCGCGAGCGCCGTGCAGCTCTACACCGCGCTCGCCTATCAGGGGCTCGGCCTCGTCCGCCGGATCGCGGCCGGGCTCGACGCCCGCCTGGCCGACGAGGGGATCGGGTCGCTCGCGCAGGCGGTGGGAAGCAGCTGACCCACCGCCCGGGAGCGCCCGCGGCGCCTCAGCGGGAGTATTCGAGCCCCACCGCTTCGCCGAAGACCCGACCGTCCTCGTAGTAGACGGTCAGATCGCAGAGCAGCCGTCCGTCCTCCCGCGCGCAGCTGTAGTCGCGCTGCGCGAGTCGGAAGATCTGGTCCTCCTGCCGGCAGGCGTCCTCCTGAAAGGGCACCGTGAACACGAGGCGCAACTCCTCGACGCTCCGCACTTCGAGGATGCCGTTGCAGGAGCCCTTCACGATCCCCTGCTGCGGATCCTCCACCGCATAGTCCAGATTGAAACTGCCACTTTGGGTGTTGTTGATACACACGGTCGAGAACACACTGTCGTCACTGTAATGCCAACATCCGGTCACGGGTTGGCCAAAGCTGGGGCCGCCAGACGCGATGCCGAGCGCGATCACGGCCCCAACGATATTCCATCTCATGGTGATCCCCGCCTGATATCCCTCACGCGAACGGGATGGTAGTTCACTCTGTCGCCGAATACTAGGGAGAGCACAAATCAGCGCAGCGCGAGGGCTTCGAGAGAGGGGTATCGAGCCGCAAGTGTCGCAGTCCGATATCCCATGTAGAGCCAGAGCGACGCCCAGAGCCCGTGATTTCCTGCCCAGCCGGTGAGCAGCCAGCTCGTCGGCAGGAAGAGCGCGGCCGAGATCAGCATGGCGTTGCGCATGCCGCGGCCGTCGGCGGCGCCGATGAAGACGCCGTCGAGCTGGTAGGCGAAGACCGCCAGAACCGGCAGGCAGGTGGCCCAGAGCGCGTGGCCGATCGCCACCTCGCGCACCGCCGCGACATTGGTGAAGAGCTCCACGATCGGCCCGGCCGCGAGGCTGACCGCCAGCGAGTAGGCCGCCGCGAGCGCCACCGCGGCCACCGTGCTGACGATCACCGCGCGGCGCAGGCGCGCCCGGTCGCGCGCCCCGAGCGACTGGCCGACCAGCGTCTCGGCGGCCATCGCGAAGCCGTCGAGCCCGTAGGCCGAGATGTGGACGAGCTGGAGCAGCACCCCGTTGGCCGCGAGGATCACGTCGCCCTGCGTCGAGCCGAGCCGGGCGAACCAGGCGAAGCTGCCGGTGAGGCAGATCGTGCGGATGAAGATGTCGCGGTTGAGCGCCACCACCTGCACGAGTTCGGACGGCTCGAGCACCCGCGCCCAGTCGAGCCGCCAGCCGGGCATCAGCCCGAGGACGCGGCCCCGCACCCGCCAGAGGCCGACCGCGAGCCCGACATAGGCCGCGATCGCGGTGCCGAGCGCGATCCCCTCCACGCCCCAGCCGAGACCGACGGCGAAGACGAGGTTGAGGACCACGTTCACGACCGAGGTGACGAGCTGCAGCTCGAGCAGCCTCCGGGTCAGCTCCTGGCCGGTGAACCAGCCGATCAGCGCGTAGTTGGCCAGCTCGGCCGGCGCGCCCCAGAGCCGGATCCGCACATAGGCGGCGGCGAGCGCCTCGGCCTCGGCCGAGCCCTCGAAGAGCCCGAGGCCCGCGCGCGCGATCGGCCCGGCCAGCAGATTGAGCAGAAGCGCCACGATCCCCGCGACGATCAGCGCGCGCACCAGCGTGTTGACCACCCGCCGCGCGTCGCCCCGTCCGAGCGCCTGCGCCGAGAGCCCGGACGCGCCCATCTGCAGGAAGTTGAACGAGGCGAAGAGGAGCGTGATCACCGTCGCGCCCAGCGTGACGGCGGCGAGGAACACCGCCTCGCCCAGATTGCCGATGATCGCGGTGTCGATCGCGCCCTGCAGCGGCACGGTGGCGTTCGAGAGCACGACCGGCAGCGCGATCGCGGCCACGCGCCGGTAGGTGATGGCGCGCGGGGCCGGGGCCGGCGGCGCGTCGGGCGGCCGCGCGCCCGGGGCCGCCTCGCTCATCGGCGCGCCCGCCGGCGCATCTCAGAGATCCTCCTCGCTGCGCAGGAGCCGCTTGTCGATCCAGTGGGTCACCCCGTAGACCGTGCCGAGCGCCAGCACCGCCGCCGCGAGCCCCACGATCAGGAGCCCCGAGGCGGTCTCGATGTCGATCAGCACGAATTTCCGCACCACCGCGAGGATGCCGATCAGCACCACGGTCCGCACCTGCACGAGGCCGTGGCGCCCGCGCGCGCTCTCGTGCACCGAATGGGCGAGCTCGAGCGCGATGATGGCGGCCAGCGCCTTGTCGAAGAGGTCCTGGAAGCGGGTGTAGGGCTGCTGCTCGATGATCCCGCCGCTCGCGAGCCACACCGCCTGCATGAAGTTGGCCGTGGCGAGGATCGTCACCGCCACCATGCCGACGAGGAGGGTGGCCGAGAACACCCGCTCGACGTTCTCGTAGCGCAGCAGCCGGACGGGCTCGCGGCGGGGGGCCGGCGCGTGCGGCGTGGCCCGGCGGTCGGTCTCGCCCTCCATCGGCCTCAGCCCACCGGCGTGAGGTTGAGCGCGACCGAGATGCGCACCCGGTCGCCGGCATAGGGCCGCACGCCGTGGCTGAGCCAGGACGGGAACAGCATCAGCATCCCCGCCACCGGCCGCACGGTCTCGCTGACCCCGGCCGAGGCGCCGCCGCGCACCGCGAAGCAGAGCTCGGGCGCCAGCATGGCGGGCGCGATGCCGCGGGGATCGGCCATCTCGAACTCGCCGCCGAGCGCGGGGTCCGCGCCGCAGCCGCCGTCGGTCACGTAGTAGGTGGCCGACCAGAACGCGCCCGGATGGGTGTGGAACTCGTTGCCCTGGCCGTGGCGGTTGACGTTGGCCCACGCGTTCATCGCCCAGCTCGGCTGCACCGGCCGGCCCTGCCGGTCGGCGGTCAGCTTGGTCGCGATGTGTTGCGCGGCGGCGAGCACCGCCTCGCCCTCCGGCCCGCACCACGTCTCGAAGTCGTGCGGCGACTGCCAGCCGCCCCAGTTCGAGTGGTGCACCGAGGGCACCTCGGCCTCGCGGGCGAGGATGCGCGCCTCGAGCGCGGCGTTGATCCGCTCGGCCTCGGGCAGGCGGAACTGCGCGACGGGCGTCGGGAAGAGGTTGCGGAGCTCGATCTGGGGCTGCGCGGCGCCCGGCTGGACGGTGGCGGCCATCACGTCACCACCACGTTGAAGGCGATCGAGATCCGCTCGCCCGGCCCGAAATAGGGGTGCACCTGGTGCTGCATCCAGGACGGGAAGGCGATCATCGTGCCCGGACCGGGATTGAGGAGCGACCGCTGCTGCATCACGTTCTCCACCGAATAGGTCGCCGAGGCGCCGGGGCGCGGGTCGACGAACTCGAACTTGCCGCTCCAGTCGGGGTCGCCCCGGCCGGGCTCGGGCGGCGGGTTGCCGGTGACGTAGTAGACCCCCGACCAGGTCGAGTTGGGGTGCAGGTGGATCGAGTTGTACTGCCCGGCGCGCAGGATGTTGGCCCAGCCCTCGACGCGGAAACGGTGCTGGCCGGGTTTCATCATGAGCCCCGTCAGCTCGCCGATCATCACCCGGATGCGGCCGACGAGGCGCTGCAGCGGCGGCTCGGGGCGGAGGAGGAAATCCATCGCCGAATGCCAGCCGCCGACATTGGAGCGCGCGAGGCCGGGGCTCCGGGCCTCCTCGGCCAGCACGAGCGCCGTCAGCTCGGCGTTGAGGGCCCGGCTGTCCGGCCATTCGTGCACGGCGACGGGGGTGGGGAAGATCATCTGCACGCAGTCGCGCATCGGGCGGGCGAGGGGTTCGTCCTCTCGCTGGGTGTCCATGGGCGCCTCCGGAACCGCTCGGCCCGACCGATAGCACCCCCGCGCCGCGCGTGCCATGGCCCGCGGCGGGCAGTCAGGCCTCGTCGGGGCTGAGGAAGTTGCCGCGCAGCATGGCGACCGGGCGGGTGCGCTCCTCCTGCCACGCCTCGACATGGACATGGGCGATGCGCCGGCCCGACTTCTGCACGCGGGCGCGGGCGAAGGTCTCGCGCGGGCGGCCCGACCGCAGGAAGTCGACCGTGACGTCGATCGTCTTCGGCAGCGGCGGAAAGCGGCCCTCGCGGATCGCCTCGGCCGCCGGCCCGCCGGCGTCGAGCGCGGCCTCGGCCCGGTCCCAGGCCAGCTGCATGATCGCCGCGATCTCGAGGAACGCGCCGATCGCGCCGCCATGGAGCGCCGGCAGCAGCGGGTTGCCCACCAGCCGCTCGGCGAAGGGCATCCGCGCGGTCAGCTCGTCGCCGAGCCGCTCCGCGCGCACGCCGAGGAAGCGGTTGTAGGGCACCGCCGCGAGCAGCCGCTCGAGCGCCGCGCCGAGCGCCGCCTCGCGGGCCAGCGCGTCGCGTCCCGCCCGGCTCACCGCGCCGCCCTCACGACGGCCGCGTCAGGCTGAAGGCGCCCGCCGCGGAGGCCACGGGATCGCCGGGCGCGGCGTGGTAGGCGACGGCGCGGGCGAACCCGATGGCGCGCGTCAGGCGGTAGCACTCGGCCCGCGCCCGCACCTCGAGCCCGCGGGTCGCCGGGCGCATGTAGTCGATCCTGAGATCGAGCGTCGCGGTGGCCAGAAGCCCCGACCCGGTCGCCATCACCGCGATCCCGCAGGCGGTGTCGAGCAGCGCGGTCACCACGCCGCCGTGCAGCACGCCGGTCTCCGGGTCGCCGACGAGGTCGTCGCGATAGGGCACCGCGAGCACCGCCACCCCCGCCTCGGCCGAGTGGAGCCGCATGCCGATCTCGCGGCTGTGCGGCAGCCCGGCGAGCAGGCGCCCCTCCGCGCCGATCGGGCCCGGTCCGCCCATCATCGCGGCGATCAGCGCATCCGCGCGCTCCGGCCGATCCGTCTCTCCGCCCATGGGCACTCACCCCTCCGACGGCCCCGCTATCACGCCGGGCGGAGCGGCGCCAGCCTGCGCCCCGCCGCCCGCTCGCAGCGGCCTGACATCGGCGTCAACCCCCGTTGACGCCAAGGTCACGCATGGCCATCTGCCCGTCGCAACGGGCGCATGGCGCCCGCACCTGCACACGAGAGAGAAAAATGGCAGACCGCAGCTACACCATCCGCGAACTCTGCGACGAGTTCGACGTCACGCCGCGCACCCTGAGGTTCTACGAGCAGAAGGCGCTTCTCGCGCCCGACCGGCAGGGCCAGCGCCGGCTGTTCACCGCGCGCGACCGGGCGCGGCTGATCCTGATCCTGCGCGGCAAGCGCTTCGGCTTCTCGCTGGCCGAGATCAAGGAGCTGCTCGACCTCTACAACCGCGACGACGGCCAGATCGCGCAGCTCTCGGCGACGCTCGCCGCCGCCAAGCGCCACCATGCCGAGCTGCGCGAGAAGCGCGACGATCTCGACGCCGCGATCACCGAACTCGAAGGCCACATGGCGAAAATCGAGGAGCTTCTGGCCTCGAAATCCCCGCGCGCCGTGGCAAAGTAAGGGTCTCCCGCACGGAGGCCCGCCATGTACCCGTTCGTTCCGCCCCTCGCCGACTACCGCTTCGTGTTCCACGACGTGCTGAAGATCCACGAGCAGCGCGCGATCGCGGGCTATGCCGAGCTGACGCCCGACGTCACGGGCGCGATCCTCGAGGAGGCCGGCCGGATCGCCGCCGAGGTGCTGATGCCCGTGAACCGCACGGGCGATCTCGAGGGGTGCACGCTCGAGAACGGCGTGGTGCGCACGCCCTCCGGCTTTCGCGAGGCCTATGACGCGATGCGCGCGGGCGGCTGGCCCGGCCTCGAATGCGCCGAGGAGTTCGGCGGGCAGGGCCTGCCCTCGCTGATGAGCCTGTCGATCGGCACCATGAAGTCCGGCTGCAACATGGCCATCATGATGTATCACGGGCTGACCCACGGGGCCTATTCCGCGATCCGCCTGCACGGCACCGACGAGCAGAAGGCGATCTATCTGCCGAAGCTCGCGAGCGCGGAGTGGATGGGCACGATGAACCTGACCGAGCCGCAGTGCGGCACGGATCTCGGCCTCGTGCGGAGCCGCGCGGAGCCGGCGGAGGACGGCAGCTTCCGGATCAGCGGGCAGAAGATCTGGATCTCCTGCGGCGAGCACGACCTCGCCGAGAACATCGTGCACCTCGTGCTCGCGCGGCTGCCGGACGCGCCCGCCGGCACCCGGGGGCTGTCGCTCTTCGTGGTGCCGAAGTTCCTGCCCGCCGCCAACGGCGCGGGCAACGGCGCGCTCGGCCCGCGCAACGCGGTGCAGTGCACCGGGCTCGAGCGCAAGATGGGCATCCACGGCAACGCGACCTGCGCGATGGCCTATGACGGCGCCACGGGCTGGCTCGTCGGCGAGCCCCACAAGGGGCTCAAGGCCATGTTCACGATGATGAACGAGGCGCGGCTCCTCGTCGGGATGCAGGGGCTCGGCCAGGCGCTCGCGGCCTACCAGCAGGCGGCCGGCTTCGCCCGCGAGCGGCTGCAGGGCCGCGCCGTCACCGGGCCCGAGAACCCCGACGGGCCGGCCGACCCGATCGTCGTGCACCCCGACGTGCGGCGGATGCTGATGGAGGTGCGCTCCTTCGTCGAGGGCGGCATGGCCATGCTCGCCTGGGTCGCGATGCTGCAGGACGCCGAGCACCGCCACGAGGACGAGGGCGAGCGCGCGCGGGCGGCCGACATGGTGGCGCTGCTGACGCCCGTGGTGAAGGCGCATCTGACCGAGGAGGGCTTCCGCCTCGCGACGGTGGCGCAGCAGGTCTTCGGCGGCGCCGGCTATGTCGAGGACACCGGGCTGAGCCAGATCGTGCGCGACGCCCGCATCGCCATGGTCTACGAGGGGACGACCGGGATCCAGGCGCTCGATCTCGTCGGCCGCAAGCTGCCCTCGAAGGGCGGCAAGCCGATCATGGCCTTCTTCGACTACGTCAAGGGCTACATCAAGGACAACGAGGACGACCTCGCGCTGGCGCGGCACTATCTCGAGCCGCTGAAGGCGGCGTCGAAGGACCTCCAGCAGGCGGCGATGTTCTTCATGCAGGCGGGCATGAAGAACCCCAACGCCGCGCTCGCCGGGGCGACGGACTTTCTCCACCTCTTCGGGCATGTCTGCATGGGGCTCTCCTGGGCGCGGATGGCCAAGGCGTCGAGCCGGGCGCTCGAGGAGGGCACGCCCGAGCGCGCCTTCCACGAGGCGAAGCTGACGACGGGGCGGTTCTACATGTCCCGCGTGCTGCCGGCGACGAAGCTGCTGCTCGCGCGGATCGAATCGGGCGCGGAGCCCGTGATGGACCTGCCGGCCGAGGCGTTCTGAGCGCCGTGGCGAAGCGGCTCGACAAGCCCCGGCGCCTGCAGGCGAGCCTGACCGAGGCGGCGCATCAGCGGCTCCGCGCGCTCAACGCCGAGTGGGGGCTCTCCAACAGCTATCTGCTGATCGTGCTGCTCGAGCGGCTGGACGACTATGCCGACGCGGATAAGCTCCGTGACGCGTTCGAGGCGTTCGTCGCGGAGTATGGCGCGCCGACGGTCAAGGGAGATCCGGATGGCTGAGTTCCGGCTGCACTGCTTCGCCGAGGCGGGCAACGCCTACAAGGTCGCGCTGATGCTGGCGCTGACGAAGGCCGACTGGGAGGCGGCGCGGGTCGACGTGCTCGCCGGCGGCGCCGCGACGCCCGAACATCTCGCGCTCAACCCGATGGGCGAGGTGCCGGTGCTCGAGCACCGCCGGGAGGGGCCGACCGGGCCGCGCGAGCCCGAGATCCTCAGCCAGTCGGGCGCCATCCTCGACTATCTCGCGATCGTGCTCGACGCCTTCGACCCCGGGCCCGAGAACGCGCGCGAGGCGCTGCGCTGGACGCTGTGGGACAACTATTCGCTCACCAGCAAGCTCGCGCCGTGGCGGGTGCGGCTCAATCTGGTGCCGGAGGCGGAGCGCTCGGTCGACGTGATCGAGTATCTCGCCACCCGGGCGCGCGCCGCGCTCGGCGTGCTCGACCGGCATCTGGCGGATCGCGACTGGATCGCCGCGCCGTGGATGTCGACGGCCGATCTCTCCTGCGCGGGCGAGCTCTTCTACGAGGACCAGTTCCCCGTCGACTGGGCGCAGGAATACCCCGCGATCGTCGCCTGGCGCGAGCGCATCCGCGCGCTCGAGGGCTGGGCGCACCCCTACGACCTGATGCCCGGCCGCGCGCCGGCCCCCGCCGAGGAGGCGAGATGACCGAGGCCTATGTCTACGACGCGATCCGCACGCCGCGCGGCCGCGGCAAGCCCGACGGCGCGCTCCACGAGGTGAGCTCGGTCGCGCTGTCGGCGGGCGTGCTCGAGGCGCTGCGCGAGCGCACGCGGCTCGAGCCCTCGGAGGTCGAGGACGTGATCTGGGGCTGCGTCACGGCGGTCGGCGAGCAGGGCGGCAACATCGCGCGCGCCGCGGTGCTGGCGGCGGGCTGGGACGAGCGCGTGCCCGGGCTCCACATCAACCGCTTCTGCGCCTCGGGCCTCGAGGCGGTGAACCTCGCCGCCAACCAGGTGCGCGCGGGGGTCGGCGATCTCTACGTCGCGGGCGGGGTCGAGATGATGGGCCGCGTGCCGATGGCGTCCGACGGCTTCCCGATGGCGGTCGATCCGGAGCTCGCCTTCCGCGGGCATTTCGTGCCGCAGGGGATCGCCGCCGACCTGATCGCCACGGAATACGGCTTCTCGCGCGACGACGTCGACGCCTACGCCGTCGAGAGCCAGGCGCGCGCCGCCGCGTCCGTCGCCGAGGGCCGCTTCGCGCGCGGCATCGTGCCGGTGCGCGACCGCAACGGCGTCGCGATCCTCGAGGCCGACGAGCATCCCCGCCCCG
>CAZWDE010000020.1:0-18551 GCA_964632555.1 uncultured Limibaculum sp. | reverse complement strand
CCGGACGACGACGCGGCCGGGGCCACGCTGCCCCACTGACCGCGCCTCTCGCGGCCGCCCTGCGCGGCCGCTTGACCTTCCCGCCCGGCACCTGCGAGATCGACGCGCCGGGGGCGGTTAGCTCAGCTGGTAGAGCGCCTCGTTTACACCGAGGATGTCGGGAGTTCGAGTCTCTCACCGCCCACCGGGCCGGCGCGGCGGCCCGGCGTCAGAGGAGGAAGGCGCCGTCCTCGACGAACGGCGCCACCCGCGCCGAATTCTCGGCGCTGGCCGCGAAGGCCGCGAGCAGGTCGCCGAGATCGAGCGCGCCCGCCGCGAGCGCCCCGCTCCAGTGGGCGAGGCCGGCCGGGTCGGCCTCCCGCCCCAGCACGTCGTCGTAGAGCCCGGTCACGATGCCTTCGGGCGAGGGATCCTCCGCGATGCGCGCCCGGAACTCGGGCGCCGCGGCGAAGGCGTCGGCCAGCGCCTCGCGCCCGAGCCCGGCCTCGAGCCGCCCGAGCCAGTGGCGAAGCCCCGCTTCGTCCGGCAGCCGGTCGAGCGCGGCGGCGTAGAGCTGGTAGCCGAAGCGCAGGTTTGGCCCCTCGAGGTCGAGGACCAGCACGCCGTCGCGGAACGCGGCCCGTTCGACCTCCACGAGCTCGGCGACGGGCCCGGCCGGATCGGAGATCACCAGCGCGCCCGAGGCGTCGCGCGCCCGCTCCACGTCCGCGAAGGCGAGATCGAGGCGGACGGTGTCGGTCCCCGCTCCGCCAAGCACGCGCTCGACAGCGTCGAGAAGCCCGCCCGCCACCTCCACGACGTCATCGCCCTCGGTGCCGGCGATCTCCCGGACCCGGTCGCGCAGGCCCCCGCCCGCGTCCTCGGCGAGCGCCGCCGCATCCGCGGCGATCTCCTCCACGCGATCCGCCAGCGCGGCGGCCGCGTCGGCCGCCTCGGCGCCGAGATCCGCCAGGGCTCCGGCCAGCCGGTCGAGGCTCGCCCGCAGCCCGGCGCTCAGCGGATCGCCGAGGCTCGCGATCTCGCCGGCGAGGCCCTGCGCCTCCGCCGCGAGCGGCGCGGCGACCGGGCCGAGCCGCTCGGCGAGCGTCGGCAGCACCACCTCGGCCAGCGCGTCGAGGGCGTCGAGCGCGCGCTCGTTGCCGTCGATCTCGCGCAGCATCGCCTCGAGCCGGGCGAGCGGCCAGGCGAAGGCCGCCTGCTCCGTCTCGGCAAGCGTCGCCACCCGTCCCGCCACCTCGCGGGCGAAGGCGAAGAGCCGGGGGGCCAGATCGCTCGTGGCGGCGCGCGCCTCGGCGATCGCCGGCTCGACCAGCGCCTCCACCTCGGGGTCGGGCCCCGCGGGCCGCGCGCGGACCGTCTCGCGGATGTCGTAGAGCAGCAGATCGAGCGTCTCGGTCAGCTCGAGCGGCTTCGTCGCGGGATCGACGCAGATGGCGGGCACGACGGGCCCGCCCGGCGGCGCCGCGCACCATGTGAAGTCGCGGATGCCGGCGACGAGGTCGGGACTGATATCGACGAGGCCCGCGAGAGGCTCGCCGAGCCCGTGCGCCGCGATCTCCGCTCCGCCGTTCACGCCGTCCACGCCGCTCTCCCCGGGTCGCGAGCTGCCGCCACCCTCTGTGCTTGCCGATCCGGCGCGAAAGGTCAATCGTTCCGCGGCGCGGAACCGGGCACCGTCAGAGGATGGCGTCGAGATAGGGGCCGAGATCCATCGAGCGATCGGCCGGGTCGTCGATCACCAGCACCTTGCGCCCGAGCGTCTGCGAGACCACCACGCGCGGCGCCCCGTCGGACGGCCGCTCGCCGGCGCCGAGGGCGATGGAGCGCAGCAGCTGGGCGTCCGAGGTCTTGTCGCACTCCTCCGCGATCAGGATCAGGCTCGCATAGGGCTTGAAGGTGTGCCCGGTGCGGTGGAACCATTCGAGCGCGATGCAGCTCCGCCCGCGATAGGTGAAGCGCGCGGTCGCCAGCGAATAGGTGGACTTGAGCGAGCCACCGGTCTCGGCCTCGCCGAAGTCGAGATCGTTGAGCGTCGGGGAGGTGATCTCGGCCATCTCGGGGCTCCCTAGAGCGACATCGCCACCAGATAGGCGCCATAGACGCCGTAGGTGGCCAAGAGGATGTAGGGCAGCGCCGCCCGCGCGCGCGGGCCTCCGAAGGCGCCGGCGAACAGCAGCACGGTCGCGACGACCAGCACCGCCGTGTCGACCGCCAGCACCGTGTCGTAGTGCACCTCGGCGACCAGCAGCGTGGCGCCGAGGATGCCGAAGAGGTTGAAGATCTGGCTGCCGGCGATGTTGCCGAGGATGATGTTGGGCATGTTGCGCCGGGCGGCCGCGATGCAGGAGAAGATCTCGGGCAGGCTGCCGCCGGCGGCGATCACCGTCGCGCCGATCACCCCCTCGGGAATGCCGATCGCCGTCGAGATGTAGACCGCCGAGCCCACGGTGAGATCGGCGAAGAAGGCCATCGCCGCGCAGCCCCCGGCGAGGAAGACGAGGCTGATCCAGAGCGGGCGCTCGACCGCCTCGATGTCGTCCGAGGCCGCCTCGCCGCCGCCCCGCAGGCTGCGCCAGATGTTGACGGCGAAGACCGCGAGAAGACCGAAGCCCACCGCCTGCGGCAGCACCGACATCCCGTGCGCCCCCGCCGTGAGCAGCGTCGCGACGAGCAGCAGCACCGCGCCGACGAGGCCGAGGACGAAGGCGGCCGTGTAGTCGGCCCCGATCGCGGCATAGCGCACGATCAGCCCGGCGAGCCCGATGCCGAGGCAGATGTTGACGATGTTGGACCCGACGAGGTTGGAAATGACGATGTTGCCCTGTTCCTCGAGCCCGGCGACGATGTTGATGGCGAGCTCGGGCGCCGAGGTGCCGACCGCCACGATCAGGCTGCCGACGACGAATTCGGGCAGGCTGAACCGGGTGGCCAGCGCGATGGCGCCGTTGAGGAAGTAGTCCGAGGCGAGGATGAGCAGCGCGAGCGATGCGGGCAGGACGGCGAGGCCGATCCAGATGTTGGTGATCTCCAAGGCGCTCTCCTCCGCCGCTCCGCCCGTCGGAGCGCGCGGCCCCGTATCAATTCGCACCGTCTGCGGCTGTCAACCCTCCGGGCCCGCCAGGCCGGCCTGCGCAGTTTGGCGTTGCGCGGCTGCACCCGAGCGGCTAGGCCGCTCGCGACGGCCCGCCGCGCGGCCGCGGAACGGCGAGGGATCTGGCATGCGCGCCCCTCTTCTGGTGGCACTCCGCAACCGGGCCGCGCAGGCCGCCGTGGCGCTCCTCCGCCTCTACTACGTGCGCGTGTGGGGCATGACGATCGGGCGCGGCAGCCGCATCTCGTTCAGCGCGCGCCTCGACAAGACCAACCCCCGCGGCGTCGTGATCGGCGAGTACACCGCGCTCACCTTCAACTCGGCGGTGCTGACGCACGATTTCGTCAACCGCGAGCACCGGACGACGCGGATCGGGTCCTACTGTTTCGTCGGCGCCGGCGCCGTGATCTTCCCGGGCGTGACGGTGGGCGACCATTGCATCGTCGGCACCGGCGCCGTGGTGATGCGCGACGTGCCGTCCCATTCGCTGGTGATGGGCAACCCGGCCCGGGTGGTCACGCGCGGCATCGAGACGGTGGCGTGGGGGATGAAGCCGAAACCGGGCGACACGCTGCCGGGCGCCGAGCGGCTCGGGCGCGGCCCGGCGGGGATCGGGGAGGGCGAGCGCCATGCGTGATCGGATCCGCGCGGTCTTCGACGAGCTCTGGGCCGAGCAGGAGGCCGGCCCGCCGCCCGCGCTCGCCGACGACACCGTGCTGCTCGAGAGCGGGCTCGACAGCCTCGGCCTCGCGATCCTGGTCGCGCGTCTCGACGAGGAGCTCGGCTTCGACCCCTTCACGGCGTCGGACGAGGCCTATTATCCGCGGACCTTCGGCGAGTTCGTCGCCTTCTACCAGAAGCATGCGGGCGGCGCGCCGCGCCTCGACGGCACCGGGACCGGGGGATGAGCCGGCTCCGCGCCGCGCTCGCCGGGCGGGTCGACGCGGCGCTCGAGACGCCCGACGGGCCGGTGACCGGCCGGTCGCTCGCGGCCCTCGCCCCCGGGCCGGCGCTCGGGCCGGCGCTCGGGGCGGGGGTCGCGCTGTCGGTCGCCGATCCCGCGGCGCTCGTCCGGCTGCTGGCGGCGCTCGACGGGCGGGCCGCGCGGCTCGTGCTGCTGGCGCCCGATCTCGCCCCCGACAGGGTCGCGGAACTCGCGGCGATCGCCGGCGCCGCGCGGATCGTGTCGGACCGTGCCGACCTGCCGGCCGCCGTGCCGCCCGGCGACGCTCTGGCGCCCGGCGCCGGTCCGGGGCCGGAGCGCGCCACCGACTGGATCCTGACCACCTCGGGCACCACGGGCACGCCGAAGATGGTGCGCCACCGGCTCGACGGGCTCGCCCGAACGGTGCGCCCGCCCGCGCAGGCGACCCGGCCCGCCTGGGGGCTCCTCTACGAACCGACCCGGTTCGCGGGGCTCCAGGTGGTGCTGCAGGCGCTGCTCGGGGGCGGGCGGCTGATCGCGGCGCCGGGCGGCGTGCCCGAGCGGCTCGCCTTCGCGGCCGCGGCCGGGGCGACCCACGTCTCGGCCACGCCGACGCTCTGGCGCCGGGTGCTGATGTCCCGCGGCGGGGGCCTCGCGCCGACGCATGTCACGCTCGGCGGGGAGATCGCCGACGACGCCGTGCTCGCCGCCCTCGCCGCGCGCTTTCCCGGGGCGCGGATCCGCCACATCTACGCCTCGACCGAGCTCGGCGTCGGCTTCTCGGTGCGCGACGGCCGCGCGGGCTTCCCGGCGGACTGGCTCGGGGGCACGGTCGAGGGCGTCGGCCTGCGCCTCGCGGATGGCACGCTGCGCCTCCGCCCGCCGGGCCCGCGCCCCGCCTATCTGGCGCGGACAGGCCCCGAGCCCGACGCCGACGGCTTCCTGCCGACGGGCGACCGCATCGCGGTCGAGGGCGCGCGCGCGCGCTTTCTCGGGCGCGAGAGCGCCGCGGTCAGCATCGGGGGGACCAAGATCCAGCCCGAGGAGGTCGAGCGCGTGCTGCTCGGCCACCCCGCGATCGCCGCCGCCACGGTGGCGAGCCGGCCGAGCGGGCTGACCGGCGCGCTCCTCACCCTCACGGTGGTCCCGAAGGATCCCGCGGCCGAGCCGGCCGCGCTCCGCCGCGCCGTCGCCGCCTTCTGCCGCGAGCGCCTGCCGCGCGAGGCGATGCCGGCGCGGATCACCGTGGCGCCCGAGATCGCCATGACCTCCGCCGGAAAGATCGCGCGGGGCGCGGCTTGAGCGCGACGGCGGGGGCGGGCCGCACCGTCCTCGTGACCGGCGTCTCGCGCGGGCTCGGCCTTGCCATCGCCACCCGCCTCATCGCCGAGGGCTACCGCGTGATCGGGCTCGGCCGCTCGGCGGGCGGCTTCGCCGATCTCGACGGGCCGGCCGAGTTCGCGCCGCTCGACATGGCCGACCCCGCCGCGATCGCCGAGACCGCACGCGCGCTCGTCAAGCGCGAGCCGGCGATCTGGGGGCTCGTCAACAACGCCGGCCTCGGGCGCGACGGCGTGCTCGCCACGATGCACCAGTCCGACATCGAGCGGGTGATCGCGGTCAACCTCACCGGGCCGATCGCGCTGACGAAGTTCGTCGCGCGCGCCATGCTGGAGGCGGGCCAGGGGCGGATCGTCAACGTCTCCTCGATCATCGCCTCGACGGGCTTTCACGGGCTCTCGGTCTACGCGGCGTCGAAGGCCGGGCTCGAGGGGTTCACGCGGTCGCTCGCGCGCGAGCTCGGCAAGCGGGGCGTCACGGTCAACTGCGTCGCCCCCGGCTACATGGAGACCGAGATGACCGCGGGCCTCGGCGCCGAGCGGCTCGAGCAGATCCGCCGGCGCGCGCCCCTCGGGCTCGCGGCGCCGGAGGACGCGGCGGCCGCGGTCGCCTATCTGCTCGGCCCCGGCGGGGCGCGCGTGACCGGCACCGTGCTGACCGTCGACGGCGGCAGCACCGCCTGAGGCTCAGCGGAAGCCGGGCGGGGCCGGCGGATAGCCGGCGAGCCAGACCCGGCGCGCGCGCCACGCGCCCGCCCATTCCGCGGCGGCCTTGCGGTGCGCCGGCCGGCCGAGCAGCCGCGCCGAGAGCCCGTAGCCGCCCGCGCGCGCGAGCACCGCGAGACGGTAGAGCGCGCGCGCCGCCGCGGCCCGCGCCGGCCCCCAGTGCTTGCGCGCCAGCGTGATCTTGGCCGTCAGCCCGCGCACGATCTTGTCGGCCCGCACGGCCTCCGACGCGCCGCCGTGGTGAACGATCACGGCGTCCCCCACGATCGACGGCCGCGCGCCGATACGCGCCGCGCGCAGGCAGAGGTCGAACTCCTCGCCATACATGTGGAAATCGGGGTCGAAGCCGCCGAGGCGCTCCCAGTCCGCCCGCGCGATCAGCAGGAAGCAGCCGGTCACCACGTCGACCGGCCCGCCGCCGGCCAGATGGAGCCCGGCCGCCTGCGGGTTGAGCCAGCGGCTGCGGGGCGCGAGGCCCGACAGCCCCGACGCGAAGCAGAAGATCGGCCAGAGCCCCGGCCGGCGATGCGCGAAATAGGGGTTGGCCCGGCCATCGGCGAAGACCGTGCGCCCGCCCCAGATCCGCGGGCGCGGGTCGCGCTCGGCGGCCGCCACCAGCCGGTCCACCGCGCCGTCGAGCACGAGGGTGTCGGGGTTGAGGAGCAGGAGCCACCGCCCCCGCGCCTCCCGCGCCGCGAGGTTGTTGGCCCGCGCGAAGCCGATGTTCTCGGCCGAGCGGATCAGCCGCGCCTCCGGGTGCGCCGCGGCGATCGCGTCGGCCGAGCCGTCGGTCGAGGCGTTGTCCCACACGATCGCCTCGTGCGGCGTGCGCGTCTCGGCGGCGAGGCTCGCGAGGCAGGCGAGCGTCATCGCCCGCGTCTCGTAGCTGACGACGACGACCGAGAGGACCGGCGCGTCGGGCATGGCTCAGAAGCGCAGGCGCTTGAACAGGGGCTCGGGCAGCGCCTTGATCACGCCCATCACGAGGCGCCATTTGAGCGGCGTGTAGACATGCACCCGCCGGTCCGCCGCCCGCTTGACCGCTTTGGCGAGGGCCTCGGGGCTGTCGGTCAGCGGCTTCGGCAGGTCCATCCCCTCGGTCATGCGCGTGGCGACGAAGCCGGGCTTCACCGTCAGCACATGCACCCCCGCCCGCGCATGCTGCTGGCGGAGCCCGGACAGGACCGCGGTGAAGGCGGCCTTGGCGGCGCCGTACCAGTGGTTCTTGGCCCGCCCCCGGTCGCCGGCCACCGAGGAGATCCCGATGATCGTGCCCCCGCCCGCGGCGGCGAGGCGCCGCGCCGCCTCCTCGAGCGCGACGGCGGGACCGGTGAAGTTGGTCGCGACGGTGAGCGCGGCGAGCCCGGGGTCGCGCTGGGCCTCGGCCTGGTCGGGCAGGAGGCCGACGGCCGAGATCACCACGCCGGGCGTCTCGGGCAGCGCGTCGAAGAAGGCGCCGGCCCGGTCGGTCGCCAGCGCGTCCCAGCCGTGCGTCGTCACCGTCACGCCGTGGCGGATCGCGAGGTCCGAGCGCGTCTCGGCCAGCCGCTCCGGGTCGCGCGCGGCGAGCTGGATCGGGTGCCCGTCGGCCGCATAGGCGTGGGCGAGCGCGAGCGCGATGTCGGACCGCGCGCCGAGGATCAGCACGGGCGGTTTCGTCGCCGCGGGGGCCGTGGCGGCGGGCGCGGTCGCGGGAGGGTCCTGGGTGTCGGTCACAGGCCGAGCCTTTCCGATTGGGCCGAGGCGAAGCGGGCGTCGAGGCCGCGCGCCGCCCGGAAGGCGCGGAACGCCTCGGCGCGGGGCTCGGCGGCGGCGAAGCGCTCGGGCGTCAGGGTGGCGTCCTTGGCGAGGTAGAAGCGCCCGCCATGGGCGATCGCCGCGTCCTCGAGCCGGGCGACGAGGGCGAGCGTCGCGCGCCGCACGGGCAGGTCGAGCGCCAGCGTCCAGCCGGCCGTGGGGAACGAGATCGGGCTCTCCTGGGCGCCGAACTTCTTCAGCACGGCGAGGAAGCCCGCGCCGGCCCCGGCGGTCGCCTCGAGGATCCGCGCGAGGCCCTCTTCCGCCCGCGCCTCGGGCAGCACGCACTGGAACTGCACGAAGCCGCGCCGGCCGTAGAGGCGGTTCCAGTCGAGGATCGCGTCGAGCGGGTAGAAGTAGCGGTCCCAGTCGGTGAGCCGCGGGCCCGCCGCGGCCGCGCGCCGGCCCTTCCAGTGGAAGAGGCGGTTGAAGGCGGCGATGGTGGGGCGCGAGAGCGCGATCCCCGGCGCATCGAGCGGCACGCGGAGGCGCGGGCGGGCCGGCACGGCGAAGGGATCGGCCCGGCGCGCGGGATCGAGATCGGCGAGGCCGGCGTGCTCGCCGAGCATCAGGAGGCCGCGGCCGAGCGCGGGCCCGCGGGCGAGCGCGTCGACCCAGGCGACGGAGTAGGTGCGGTCCTCGGCCCGGTCGAAGGCCGCCATCATCGCCGCGAGATCCGGGCAGTCGACCACCTCCTCGCGGATCCACGCGCTCTCGACCGGCTGGAGCCGGATCTCGGCGCGCAGGATCACGCCCGTGAGCCCCATGCCGCCCACCGTGGCGCCCCAGAGCTCGGGATCGGCCTCGGGCGTGATCCGGGCGACGCGGCCGTCCGCCCCGGCGAGGTCGATCCAGGTGACGTGGCGCCCGAAGGACCCGGCGCGGTGGTGGTTCTTGCCGTGCACGTCCGCCGCGATCAGCCCGCCGAGGGTGGCGAACTTGGTGCCGGGCGTGACCGTCGGGAACCAGCCGCGCGGCAGCAGCGCGCGGATCACGTCGCCGAGCACGACGCCCGCTTCGGCCGTCAGCAGCCCGCGCCCGGCGTCGAAGGCGAGCATGCGGTCGAGGTGCCGGGTCGAGATCGTGAGGGGCGCGAGCGCGCTGTCGCCATAGGCCCGGCCGGCCCCCCGCGCGATCAGCCTCCCCTCCGCACCGGCGAGCGCGGCCGAGAGCTCGGCCTCGCTCCGCGGCGCCACCACCCGGCAGGGCAGGCGCGGATGCCGGCCCCAGCCGGAGAGCGTCTCGGCGCGGTCGGGCCTCACGGGTCGTCTCCGGCGGCGAAGACGAAGCGCCGGTCGAGCCGGTACTTGATCGTGTAGCCGATGGCGAGGCCGATCACCGCGCCGAGCTCGCGCGCCGCGTCGGTGCGCCAGGCGAGCCAGAAGCCGGTCTCGACCGCCCAGAAGAGGAGCGTGGTGGCCACTCCGGTGAGCCCGTAGAGCGTGAAGCGGCGCGCCTCGGCCCGCGCGGGCGCCGGCGCGACGGCGAAGATCCAGCGCCGGTCGAGCAGGTATTTCACCACGAGGCCGATCCCGGTGCCGAGCACCAGCGCGGCGGGAAAGGCGAAGGGCTCGGGCACCGCCGCGAGCGCCGCCCGCTGCGCGCCGAGATTGGCGACGGTCGCGATCGCCGCGAAGGCGGCGTAGCGCGCCACCAGCGCCCCCGAGGAGAGCCGGTGCGCCGCCCGCGCGGCAACCGCCCCGCTCACAGCAGCGCCCCGGCGACGCCGAGCCCGAGGCAGGCCGCGCCCGCCCCGAGGCTGACGGGATCGCGCACGGCATAGACGAGCGGGTCGTCGGTCATCGCGCCGCGATGGGTGATCATCACCATGCGGCAGATCCAGAAGAGCAGCACCGGGCAGATCCCCCAGAGCACCGCCGGCGTCGCATAGAGCGCCTGCACCTTCTCGCTGGCGATGTAGAGGGCGAGCACCACCACGGCGGCGTGGCCCGCCGAGAGCGCGATCATCGTGACGACCGGCCAGTCCTCGACCGTGTAGGCGCGCCCCGCCGCCGTCTCGCGGCCCGTCTTGCGCCCGTCGACGAGCTCGGCCTGGCGCTTCACCGCGGCGAGCGCGAAGAACAGGAACCCGCAGAAGGCCAGCATCCACGCCGAGAGCGGAACCCCGGCCGCCGCGCCGCCGGCGATCACGCGGATGGTGTAGAGCCCGCCCAGCGTCACGATGTCGAGGACGAGGAGGCGCTTCAGCCCCATCGAATAGGCGAGCGTCAGCGCGTAGTAGACCCCGAGCGTCGAGAGGAAGGCGGCCGGCAGCAGCGCGGCCACTGCGAAGGCCGCGACGAGCAGCCCGCCGGCCAGCGCCGCGCCCGGCACGAGCCCGGCGGTGCCGGCGGCGAAGGGGCGAAGGCGCTTGCGCGGGTGCGCGCGGTCCGCCCCGATGTCGAGCAGGTCGTTCAGCAGGTAGACCGACGAGGCGGTCAGGCTGAAGGCGATCGCGGCGAGGACGGCCGCGAGCCACACGCCCGCCTCGGTGGTGTGCGCGGCGAGAAGCGGCAGGAAGATCAGCGCGTTCTTCAGCCACTGGTGCGGGCGCATCGCCCGGAGATACGGACGGAGCCGCGCCAGCCCGCCCGGCGGCGGCGCGAGATGCGTCGCGCCGGGGCGAAGCCGCTCCACCTCGGCGACGAGCGCGGGGTCCGCCCCCACCGTGATGGCGCGGCCCGCCTTGTCCCACACCGCGAGATCGGCACGGGCGTCGCCCACATAGTCGAACGCCCCCTCGCCGAAGCGGTCGACGAGGAAGGCGGCCTTCGCCGGCCCCTTGAGATTGACCGCGCCGTTCGAGCCGTGCGCCTCGTCGAAGAGGCCGAGATGCTCGGCCACGGCGGCCACCAGCCGCGCATCGGCCGCCGAGACGAGAGCGGTCCGCCGCCCCTCGGCGCGGGCGGCGCGCAGGGCCTCGAGCACCGGCTCGTTGTAGGGCAGGTGCGCGACGTCGGGCGCGGCGATCGCGGCGAGCCGCGCCTTGAGCGCCGCCCGCCCCGCGCCGAGCGCGCCGAGCGCGGCCACGGTCTCGCCCGGCCGGCGCACCAGCGCGGCGAAGAAGCACTCCACCAGCATGTCGGTGCGGATCAGGCTGCCGTCGAGATCCACCACAAGCGTCACGGGCGCTCTCCCGCCGATCCTTCCCGCCGGTCCGCTAGCACAGTCCCGCGCGCCGGTGAAGGCGCGGGACCCGCCGCGCCCATCGCCCCGCGCCCGGCGCGAGCCTCGTCAGCGGGCGGCGGCGATGGTATGGCTGGTGTGGCGGTCCGGCGGGACGGATTTGCGGCGAGAAGATGGGCGGCAGGGGGCAGATGAGCCTGGCCGAGCGGAGCGGCGAGCGGGCCGGCGGCGCAGCCCCGGCCGCGCGGGCGCCGGGCGCCCCGCGCTCCGGCCGGGCGGCGGGCGCGAGCCGCGTCGGCGCCCCGGTGCTCGCGATGATCTTCTTCGCCCTGATGATGTTTCCCTCGGGCGCGCGGTTCCATCTCGGCCCGCTGCTGCTCAGCCCGCTGCGGATCTTCCTGCTCGCGGTCTTCGTGCCCGTGGTCTTCGCGCTGGTCACGCGGTTCCGCCTGCGGGTCTACGACGCCCTGATGGCGTTCGCGGTCGGCTGGTACGCGCTCTGCATCCTGATGAACTACGGCACCGGCACGCAGTTCGGCTGGCTCTACGTGCTGCAGATGTTCGGCGCCTATGCGCTGGCGCAGGTCTCGGTGCGCCGGCCCGAGCAGGTCCGGATCCTGTTCGCCGCGGTCTTCGCGGTCCTCGCGATCATGCTGCCCTTCGCGCTCCACGAGTCGCTCACCGGCCAGCGGGTGATCCACCACGTGGTCGGCGGCTTCTTCGGTGTCTACGAGAACATCCAGGGCGACCGGCGGCTCGGGCTGTTCCGCGCCGCCGCCTCGTTCGCCCACCCGATCCTCTTCGGCGTCTTCGCCGCGGCGGCGCTCTCCTTCGCGTGGTATCTGCCGGGCACGCTCTGGCTCCGGCTGATCCGCTCGGGCGTGATCTGCGCCGCCACCTTCCTCTCGCTCTCGGCCGGCGCGGTGCTGCCGCTCGTGATGCAGGTCGGCCTGATCGTGGGCGAAAGCCAGACGCGCTGGCTCAAGGGGCGCGCGCTCTATCTCCTCTGGGGCGCGCTCGGCGCCTACGTCTTTCTCGAATTCGCCGCGAACAGCGGCGCCTTCGGCGTGTTCGCCAACTACCTGACGTTCAACCCGTGGAACGCGTATATCCGCGCGGCGATCTGGCATTTCGGGATCGAGGACGTGCTGCGCCACCCGATCTTCGGCTTCGTGGCGGAGGAGTGGACGCGGCCGAACTGGCTCTCGCACTCGGTGGACAACCAGTGGCTCCTGCATCTGATGCGCGGCGGCTTCCCGAGCGCGGGCGCGCTCGCCCTCGCGATCATCCTGATCCTGCGCGAGATGATGCGACGGCCCGACCGCGAGATCGCGCCCGAGCTCGTCCCTCTCCGCCGCGCCAGCCTGTTCTCGATGATCGGACTGGTGTTCGCCGCGACGACGGTGGCGTTCTTCGACAAGCTCGAGCCGGTCTTCGGCTTCTATATCGGGCTGGCCGCCGCGATCGTGCGGATGCAGGAGGAGGGGCCGACGGGCGAGGCCCCGCCCGCGCGGCGGGCCGGTCGGCGGACCGCGGCGGGGGCGCCCGCGCGGCCCGATCGGATCGACTTCTGGAGCCACGGCTCGGAGAGCGCGGGCAAGCGGCACGCGCTCGGCCCCGCCGCCGCGCCGCGCCGTCCCGACGCGCGCCCCCCGCCGTCGCGGCGCGGCCGGCGCCGCTAGACCCGCGGCGCGTTACCCGTCCGGCAACCATCTTTCTCGACCATCGCTTCACGCCGCCCTGCCACAACCGGTCCCGTCGAGACCGAGGAGGGGCGCATGGCCGTCATCACCGTCGCCGACCGCACCGAGCTTCGCGCCGCGCTCGACGCCGCCGCGGGCGGCGAGCGGATCGAGCTCCTGCCGGGATCCTACGGCCGGGTGGACATCCGCGAGCGCCGCTTCGACACGCCGGTGACGCTGGCGAGCGCGGACGCCGACGACCCCGCGGTGTTCGACACGCTGCGCGTCCACCAGAGCGCGGGGCTCCGCTTCGAGGGGATCGACGCGCTGCCCGAGGCGGTGCGCCCGCTGCCCTGGGATCCCGTCGTCCACGTCACGCATTCCGAGCGCATCTCGATCGCCGACATGCGCGTCGAGGGCGTGCTGCCCGACGCGACGAGCGGGGTGCCGGCCACCAGCGTCGGGGTGAGCGCGGATCGCAACGCGCCGATCACGGGCTATGGCCAGGGCATCGGCATCTGGCTCGGCGATTCCTCCGAGGTCGAGGTCGACGGCGTCGAGGTGAGCCATCTGGCTACCGGCATCACCCTTTTCGGCCTGCGGGGCGCGCGGGTCGCCAACGCGCACATCCACGACATCCGCGTCGACGGGATCGGCTTGTCCAACGTCGCCGACGTGGTGATCGAGGACAACCTGCTCCACAGCTTCCGGGCGTTCGGCGCGCCGTCCGCGCCCGGCATCTTCGACCACGGCGACTTCATCGCCTTCTTCGCCGGCGGGGCGCCGAACGCGGTCGACGGGCTCACGATCCGCGGCAACGTGCTCCTGCAGGGCACCGGCGGGCCGACCCAGGCGCTGCTCGGCGGGCTGATGCTGCAGCACCCGGGCGCCGCCACGACCCCGGTCGACGACATCCGGATCCACGACAACGTCATCCACCACACCCACACCCACGGGCTGTCGATCAACGACGTGCGCGGCGCGGAGATCTTCAACAACACGCTCCTGCCGGCGCCGGACAACCCCGTCTACGTCAACGTCACGGCCGGCATCCCCCGGATCCGGCTGTTCTCGAGCGGCAGCGATCCCGACTTCAGCCGCCCGCCGACGGGCGTCCGGGTCGAGGACAACCGGGTCGTCGACCTCGCCGGGCAGGGTGCCGCCGACCTCGCGCGGAACACCGATTTCGCGGCGCAGGACATCGTGGTGTCGGGCAACGAGGTGCTGAGCCCCGACCCGTCCGCGCCGGACTGGTGGGGCCACACCTTCCCCGGCGCCGTCGACGCGATCAAGCCGAGCGCGGCGGACTTCCGCATCGGCGAGGGGGAGGACGGGGCGCGCGCCCTCGCGCCCTGGATCGTCGCCTGGCTCGACGACCCGGCCCCGATCTCCGACACCTTCCTGAAGGGCGGCGGCGCGGACGACCGCCTCGTCGCGGGGGCGGCCAACCACACGCTGATCGGCGGCGGCGGCGATGACCGGCTCGAGGGCGGCGCGGGCTGGGACACCCTCCATGGCGGCCCGGGCGACGACACGCTCTCCGGCGGCGCGGGCGGCGACGTCTTCGCGCTCCGTCCGCACCCCGGCGACCGCGACCGGATCGTCGATCTCGACTTCGCCGCCCACGACTACGTCACGCTCGTCGACGGCTTTCCGCGCAACTTCTTCAGCGACGCCGTCGATCCCGACAACGCGCTGACGCTGATGCCCTTCGCCGCCGGCGCGCACCTGCTCGACGCGGGCGATCTCGCCGAGGTCGCGGCCCACGGCCGGGTCGAGGCGCGGGCCGCCGGGCCCGACGCGGTGACGCTCGCCTTCGATCTCGACGGCGACGGCGACTGGGACGCGGCCGACTGGTCCCTCACGCTCGACGGCGTCACGGGGATCGGCGAGGCGCGCCCCGCGGCCGACCCGATCGCGGGCGGGCCGGGGGACGACCGCATCGCGGGCGGGGCGGGCGACGACGTGCTCGCCGCGGGGCCGGGGCGCGACACGCTCTCGGGCGGCGCGGGCGCCGACATCTTCCGCCTCGACGCCGGGGTGGCGGGGCCCGGCGCCGACCTGGTGGCCGATCTCGATTTCGGCGCGGGCGACCGGCTCGACTTCGCGGGCCTCGGCGAGGGTCTCGGCGCGGGCGGCTCGGCGATCGTCGGCGATCTCCCCGCGCTCGCCGCGCTGGTCGCGGAGGGCGCGGAGACGGCCCGGCTCGCCGCGCGCGAGATCGCCGGCGCGACCGATCTTCTGTTCGACGCGGACGGCGACGGGCACGCCGAGTGGACCCTTCGCCTCGACGGCGTCACCGGCGTGGTCGCGGCGGCCCCGCCCGCGCTCGCCGCGGAGCCCGCGGCGCCTTTGGGCCCGCTGCTTCCCGCGGCCCCGGACGAGGCCGGACCCGCCCTGCGCCTGCCCCCGATCGATCCCTGGGTGCTGGAGCTGATGGGGGGCTAGCGGCGCCGGGCGCGCGCGTCGCGTCATGAAATGTTATCTTGTAACGCGGGGGCCGCGCGGCTAATCGTCGGGGGAATCGCCAGCCGGAGGACCCCGATGATTGCCCGATCCCTTTCCCTCGCCGCGCTCGCCCTCGCGCTGCCGGCCGTCGCCGCCGCCGACGAGACCCGCGGGCTCGACGCCCATGTCCACGGCGAGGGCGCGCTCAACATCGCCGTCGAGGGCAAGATCGTGATGATCGAGCTCGAGGTCCCCGGCGCCGACATCGTCGGCTTCGAGCACGCGGCGAAATCGGACGAGGACCGCGCGGCGATCGAGGAGGGCAAGGCCAAGCTGTCCGACCCCCTCGCGCTCTTCGTGCTTCCCGAGGCCGCGGGCTGCGCCGTGGAGCTCGCCGAGGTCCGGCTGGTCACCGAGGAGGACGCGCACGGCCACGGCGATCACGGCCATGGCGAGGAGCACGGCCACGACGATCACGGCCATGGCGAGGAGCATGCGGAGGGCGAGCACGGCGAGCACGCGCATAGCGACGAGCACGCCGAGGCCGAGCACAGCGAGTTCCGCGCCGAGTACCGGCTCGGCTGCGCCGACCCCGCCGCGATCACGGCGATCGAGTTCGCCTATTTCGAGACCTTCCCCAACGCGGAGGAGCTCGACATCCAGATGATCACCGGCAAGGGCAGCACGGGCTTCGAGGTGACGCGCGCCGCGCCGCGCCTCGATCTCGGGGGCGCGATCTGAGCCTCGCCGAGCCGCTGGCCGGGGCCGCCGAGGCGGCCCCGGCCGTCGTGATCGACCGTGTGCGGTTCACCTGGCCGGGCCCCGGGCGCGTCACGCTCTCGGCCGGCGACTTCACGCTCGCCCGCGGCGAGCGCGTGCTGCTGGTCGGGCCCTCGGGCGGGGGCAAGTCCACCCTGCTCGCGCTGATCGCCGGCATCGCCCAGCCCGACAGCGGCGAGATCGCCCTCCTCGGCACCGGCTTCTCGCGCCTCGGCCCGGCGGCGCGCGACCGCTTCCGCGCCGAGCATCTCGGGGTGATCTTCCAGATGTTCAACCTGCTGCCCTATGCGAGCCCGATCGACAACGTGCTGCTGCCGCTCTCCTTCGCGCCCGAGCGCCGCGCCCGGCTCGCCGCGCCGCGCGACGAGGCCCTGCGGCTGATGCGCGCGCTCGGCCTCGACGAGCCGGTGATCCGCGCCCGGAGCGCCGCGCGCCTGTCGGTCGGCCAGCAGCAGCGGGTGGCGGTGGCGCGCGCGCTGATCGGCGCGCCCGAGATCGTGATCGCCGACGAGCCGACCTCCGCCCTCGACGCCGACACGCAGGACGCCTTTCTCGCGCTCCTCTTCGCGCAGCTCGGCGAGGCGGGCGCCTCGCTCCTGATGGTCAGCCACGACGAGCGCCTCGGCGCCCGCTTCGACCGCGTGGTGCGGCTCTCCGACATCGCCGAGCTCACGCGGGAGGCCGCGTGATCCTCCTCCGGCTCGCCGCCGCCTCGCTCGCCAACCGCTGGCTGACGGCGCTCCTCACGGTGATCGCGGGCGCGCTCTCGGTCGCGCTCTTCCTCGGGGTGGAGAAGCTGCGCACCGGCGCGCGCGCGAGCTTCGCCGACACCGTTTCGGGCGTCGATCTCATCGTCGGCGCCCGCTCGGGCAGCGTGCAGCTCCTGCTCTACTCGGTGTTCCGCATCGGCAACGCCACCAACAACATCACCTGGGAGACCTACGAGGACATCGCGGCGATGCCCGAGGTCGACTGGATCGTGCCGGTCTCGCTGGGCGACAGCCACCGCGGCTTCCGCGTCATGGGCACGAGCCGGGCCTATTTCGAGCACTACCGCTATCGCGGCGGGCGGCCGCTCGCCCTCGCCGAGGGCCGTGTCTTCGACGACCTCTTCGACGCGGTGGTGGGAGCGGACGTCGCGGCGGCGCTCGACTACGCGATCGGCGACGAGATCGTGGTGGCGCACGGGATCGCCTCCTTCACCGAGCACGACGACAAGCCCTTCCGCATCTCGGGCATCCTCGAGAAGACCGGGACGCCCGTGGACCGCACCGTGCACGTCTCGCTCGAGGCGATCGAGGCGATCCACGTGGACTGGCAGGGCGGCGCACAGTCGGCCGAC
This sequence comes from uncultured Limibaculum sp., assembly GCA_964632555.1. Classification (GTDB taxonomy): domain Bacteria; phylum Pseudomonadota; class Alphaproteobacteria; order Rhodobacterales; family Rhodobacteraceae; genus Thermohalobaculum. The sequence continues at coordinate 1,294 of CAZWDE010000020.1, read as the reverse complement.
CCGGTCTCGGCGGAGGAGGTGCGCGGCATGGACCTCGCGCCGCAGGCGGTGACCGCGGCCTTTCTCGGCGTGACCTCGCGGCTCGCCGTCTTCGGGCTGCAGCGCCGGATCAACGAGTACCCCGAGGAGCCGCTGCTCGCGGTGCTGCCCGGCGTCGCGCTGCAGGAGCTCTGGGGCATCGTCGGCGTCGCCGAGACCGCGCTCGCCGGCGTCAGCGCCATGGTCGTGGTCACCGCCCTGCTCGGCATGGCGACGATGATGCTCGCCTCGCTCGGCGAGCGGCGGCGCGAGATGGCGATCCTGCGGGCCGTCGGCGCCCGGCCGCGCACGGTGATCGCGCTCCTCGTCACCGAGGCGGCGCTGCTCGGCCTCGCGGCGGCCGCGCTCGGCATGGCCGTGCTCTACGCCGGGCTCCTCGCGCTGCAGCCGCTGCTCGACGCGCGCTACGGGATCTACATTCCCGTCGACGCGCCGAGCGCGCGCGAGCTGGCGCTGCTCGGCGGGATCGTGATGGCGGCGGCGCTCGTCAGCCTCGTGCCCGCGCTCCGGGCCTATGGTATGTCGCTGGCGGACGGGATGACCGTGCGCACCTGACACGCTGGATTGAGGAGGGACCCGATGGCGGGACCGACACGACGCAGTCTGATGGCGGGCGGGAGTCTCGCGCTTCTCGGCGGCGGCCTCGCGCGCGCCGCGTCCGAGCCCATCGAGATCGAGTGGCGCGATCTCGTGCCCGAGGCCGAACGCGGCACGCTCTACGACGACATGGCCGCGCGCATGGGCATCATCGAGCACGGCGAGCTCTCGACCGGGTTCGAGCAGGACACGAACGCCTCGGTCACCACCGAGTACAACGGGCGCCGGGTGCGCATCCCGGGCTTCATGGTGCCGCTGGACTACGAGGGGATGGGGGTCACCAACTTCCTGCTCGTGCCCTATGTCGGCGCCTGCATCCACGTGCCGCCGCCGCCGCCGAACCAGATCGTCTATGTCCGCGCCGCCGAGCCCTACGAGGTGACGGGATATTTCGAGCCGATCTGGGTTGTCGGTACCATTTCGACGACTGCCCTCTCGACCGACCTCGCCGCCATCGGGTATTCACTGGAAGCTGACCAGATCGAACCCTACGAGGAGTAGCCCCGATGCGGCATGGGCGGCCGCAGAACAACGGCGGCCCATGCGGCGGGGCGGGTGTGGCGCGTGCCCGGCGCGTGCTCGCCGTGGCCTCGGGCGGCGGCCACTGGGAGCAGCTGATGCTGCTCCGCCCGGCCTTCGGCTGCTGCGAGATCCGCTA
>CAZWDE010000019.1:13964-19063 GCA_964632555.1 uncultured Limibaculum sp. | reverse complement strand
ACCATCTCGCGCACCTCCATGATGCGGCGCGGATAGGCGCGGGCCTCGCCGTTCACGACGATGCCGAAGACGATGTCGTCGTCCTCGAGCCAGGTCGCGTCCTCGGCGGGTGTCACGGGCGGGTTGTCGGCGGCCGGAATGCAGTTGCAGGGCTCGTCGGTGGTGCCGTAGGCGCGGTTGTCGATCAGCACCCCGCCCCACGAGACGAGGCGCCAGTCGATGTCCCCCTCGACGAAGATGCGGTCCCAGCCCGGCACGAAGCTCGTGAAGATCGCCCGCTTGGTCTCGAGATAGCCGGGATGGGACGGCACGTCCCAGGCGATCAGGTGGTCGGTGATCTCGCCCCAGCGCTGGGGCGTCCCGAGCTCGATCCCGAGCAGGCTGGCGGCGGCATCGGCGAGCGCGTCGTCGAAATGCTGGTTCCAGGTGAAGCGCATCATGTCGCTGATGAGCCAGGCGAGGCGCGGATCCTCCGAGCGCACGATCACGTCGAGCGCCTCGCTCTGCTCCGCGCCCCAGACGGCCTGCTTCACGCTGTCGACGAAGACGACCCGCACGGCGTCCTCGACGTCGGCCGGCAACGGGCCGGTCGGCATCGCGGGCGGCTCGCCGAAGCGCTCGATCACATGGGCGGGCAGGGGCGCCCGCTCCTCGGCGCCGAGAGGTCCGGCCACCGACATCGACAGGACCAGGAGCGCGCTCCCGAGCGACAGACGGCTGGACGCGCCGAACATTGCCTTCATCTCCGCGATCCTCGCTTCGCGCTGGCGGGCGGCGGCGTGGCGCCGCGCGTCCGGCCCCGGACGCCTGCCCTTGTCGAGCGGCATCGTCGCGGAAGGCGGAGCATCCCGCAAACAACGTTCGATCATCAGCCGGTGATCGCCGGTGACCGGCGCGACGGCGCCCCCAGAGCGCGGATCGGACCACGTCCACGCTCGTGGTGCGGGTCGAGACAGACCCGACGTGCTGTTCGGGCCAGCCGGTCCGCGTTCAAGTCTGGCTGACGGCAGGGTCAGCGCAGAGGGCGCGCGGGTTTCCACGGTCATGTGTCTGGAACGCTGGACGGCGCGGTCTTCGGTATGCGCAAGCGGCACCGCGCCGACGCGCGGCGGATGGCGGCGAGGTTGCGAGGATCCCCACAACGTCCGTGCGGCGTTCCATCTCGTCGTGCAGCCTCCGGATGGGGGGCGTGCTGTGCAGCGTCGCGCGATGCCGGGCAGGACAGGTCATGCCGGCCAGCACGTCCTGTTCGGCGTGCGCCACCAGGGGCGCCAGCTTCGGCGGTTCGCGGAGCTTGCGACGACCATGGCGCTGCGGACATTGCCGGTCGCGATGGATCCAAGGGCACTGAGCCGACCAGCGTCGGAGCGCCGGCGCTCTTGGCCCGCCGGCTGCTCCCTGAGCGGGCAGGGACCGCCGGCCTTCCGGGTCGGAGGCGCGAGGCGAGGGCGGCGCGGCGGCCGCCCTGCGGCGCCTAGAGCAGACCCTGGTCGAACTCGCTGTCGAGGACGCGGAGGACGAAGACGCCGTCGTCGTAGTTGTCCTCGTTCAGCCCCACGAACTCCGGGCTCTCCGCGAAAGCCCTCAGCAGCTGCGCCCGCGACACGCCGGCCTGGAAGCTGTCGACCCAGAAGTTCAGGCCCGCCTCGTCCGCCTCGCGCCCGAGCACGTTCCTGTAGTAGCTGCGCACGAAGGTGACGTCGTCGATCGGCACGCCGTCCCCGTCGGTCTGCGGGAACTGGAGGTTGAACTCCGTGCTGCCGACGAACTGCTCGGCGAGGCTGTCCCTGTCCTGCCGTCCGGCCGTCAGCTCGCCGTACCAGAAGCGCAGGCCGCCAATGTCGGGGTCCCGCGCGACCGAGGACTTGTAGAGCCGGTAGGTGAATTCGAGGTCCTCCTGCGTCCCGCCGTTCTCCCGCAGGTCGAAGACATAGCTGCCGTCGTCGAAGCGGATGTACTCGAACCCCTCGACGGTCGCAGCCTCGGAGCCGAAGGCCAGCGTGACCGATCCGTCGGCGTTCAGCACGTCGTCGAAATCGGCCCGCGCCGCCCCGACCGTGAGCAGGTCGGTGCCGCCGCGGCCGTCGAAGCTGCCGCCCGACATCTCGACGGCGTCCGCGAGGTCGGCCAGCGAGGCGAAGGCGACGCTGTCCGGCGCGTCGGTCGGCGCCGGGACCTGGCCTCCGGCGCCCGTGTCCAGCACGCCCAGCAGAAACGGGTTCGCGTCGCCGCCCGGGTTGACGTCGGGCGCGAGCCTGGTGCCGGCGACGGTGCCGTCCGTCATCCACAGCTTGTCGAAGCCGGATCGCGCGGCGTCCACGGCCTCGAAGAACGCCAGGTCGCCGACGACGGTGAAATCGTTGGCGGTCCGGGGCAGGATCCCGTTGGTCGGGTCGATCAGCGGTCGCGTCCCCTCGCTCGTGCCGTCGCTGACGTAGGGGATGAGGCCGACGCCGGGGGTCTCGGCCGAAAAGACGATCCGGTCGCCGAGGGCCGCGAGGGCGATCGGGACGGACGACACGGCTCCGGGGTTCAGGTCGGCCACCAATCGCGTGCTCTCGGGCGTGCCCTCGGTGGCCCACAGCTCGCGTCCCGTGCCGGCCTCCGCGGTGAAGAAGAGGGTGTCGCCGGCGACGGTGAGCTGGTCAGGGCGCGACCCCTCCGGCCCCGGCAAGATGTCGGCCACCAGCCGGGTGCCTGCCGCCGTGCCGTCCGTGACCCACAGCTCCTCACCGGCGACGCCGTCGTTCGCGGCGAAGTACATGCGCCCGGCGAAGGCCTGGAACTCGCTCGGGATCGAGTCGTTCGGCGCTTGCCCGGGCATGTCGGGGAAGATGTTGCGCACGAGGCGGGTGCCGGCCTCGGTGCCGTCGCTCACCCACAGCTCGCGGCCTGCGTCCGGCGTCTCGGCGCGGAAGAAGACCCGGCCTCCGAGGATGTTGTCGCCGGGCTCGGAGACCAGCGAGGGCCGCGAGACCTGCGCGTTGTCCCGGGTGAGGAGCGCGCGCGTGCCGCCTCCGGTGCCGTCGCTCACCCAGACCTCGACGGGGCCACCGGCCTCGACCTCGAAGACGGCCAGCTGGCCGAGGACGGCGATGTGCTCCGGGTCGCCGTCGTCGTCGCCGGGCCCGATGTTGCGCACCAGCCGTGTGCCGCCGGGGGTGCCGTCGCTGAACCAGAGCTCGGTGCCCTCGGCGGGGCTCTCGGCCTGGAAGAGCGCACCGCCGCCGAAGCTCACGAACTCCTCCGGGTCGCTGTCCGCCGCGCCGGGGAAGATGTCGGCCAGCCGCAGGGTCCCGGCCGAGGTGCCGTCGGTCACGTAGGGCTCGATGCCGCCGGCCGCGGTCTCGGCGGCAAAGACGATGCGCCCGGGCAGGGCCGCGACCTCCCGCGTGCCGGGATAGCCGTTCGCGGCGCCCGGGTTGAGATCGCCCAGTGCCTCCACGGTCACGCCGTCGGTGACATAGAATTCGAAACCGGTCACGCCGTTGTCGGCTGCGAAGAACAGTCTCTCGGTCATGCGCACATCCACTCCGCTGGTACAGCCGCCCGCCACGGGGCGCGCCCGGTCGGGTCATCGGGCTGGAAACGTTTCGAAGGTGTAGGAACAGAGTGCCACAGGCCGGCGGTCGAATGGCCATCGGCAGGCGCATCACCGCGGTCAAATCCTCGGCATGTGGCATGCGGAGGGGGGTTGCGCCCTTGCGCAGGTCGAGGCGGATCGCGACGCCCTTGCGCCCGCAGTCGCGCCGACAGGGGAGGCCGGGCCCGGCGACCCGCCGCCGGGCCCGGCCCGATGGTCAGTGCGGATAGTCGTCGGGCGGAGGGGCGTCGTCGGCCGCGTTGGCGATCGCCGCGCCGACGGCGAGCCCGGCGATCCCGGCCGCGATCCCGACCGCGGCGGCGTTGGTGTTGTCGTCGTCGTCATAGACGACGACGCCGCGCCCGCCGTAGTAGTCGTGGCGGCGCCAGACGCGGCGGGACGTGCGCCGCGAGGTCCGGCGCGAGACCCGGCGGTTGGTGCGGCAGTTCGGCCCGCAGGCGAGCACCTCGACGACCTCCGCCGCGGCGATCGCGGGGGCCTCGGCCGCCGCCGGGAAGGGCGCGGGGAGACGCGCGGCCCCGGCCGGGCCGGCGGCGAGGCCGAGAAGGGCCGCGGCCGCGGCCGTCGCGATCAGGGCGGGTCTCATTCGCCGTCCTCCCCGTCGAAGAGCGTCGACAGGTCGAAATTCTCCTGGATCGCCTCCCAGCGCGCGGCGAGCGCCTCGCAGTCGGCCTCGTTCCGCGGCCCGCCGGCGCCGAAGCCCGCGCTCGTCGCGAAGGCGTAGGCGAGATCGGCGCCGAGATCGTGGAGGATCATGTGATAGATCGCCTTGGCGCCGACCTTCACCCGCTCGCGACGCGCGTCGTCCGCGCCGAGGCAGCCATAGGCCTTGCCGACCGCGAGGCCGACATTGCGGGTCTGGCGTTCCATCTCGGAGGCCGGGTCCGCGTCCTGGGCCGCGACCGGGAGCGCGGCGAGGCAGAGCCCCGCGGCGAGAAGCATGGCGTGTTTCATCGTGCTGTCATCCCTTCGGTCCTGTCCGGCGTTCCGCCGGCGGGGCTGGTCCGGCGCGCGCGCCGGGGGTCGGTCGGTCATCCCGCGCGTCGCCGCGCGAGCAGGCCGAGGCCGCCGAGGCCCGCCAGCAGCATCAGCAGGCTCGGCGGCAGCGGCACGACGGCGTCGGCATCGGCGAACTGGATGCTCCTGATCGACACGAAATCGGTCTCGCCGCCGCCGCCCGTGGCGAAATTGGGGATGCCGGCGGCGATGCCGAGCGCGCTGGCGAGCGGGAAGGTCGTCAGCAGTGTCGCCACTCCGGTGGAGGGGTCGAAATCGACCGCGGTGTCGCCGTCGAGCCGGAGGTTGGTGCCGAACGGGTCGCCGTTCTCGTCGAGCCCGAAAAAGGCGAGGTCGTCGCTGCTGTCGGCGAAGCCGATGCCGAGGTTCATCAGCCGCACGGGCTCGGAGAACTCGAAAAGCAGGTAGTCGTTGATCCCGGGCGCCATCGCGTCGGTCGAGCCGTTGATCTGCGCGTCGGCGTCGGCCATCGAGTTGG
>CAZWDE010000019.1:6460-13864 GCA_964632555.1 uncultured Limibaculum sp. | reverse complement strand
GCCATCGCGTCGGTCGAGCCGTTGATCTGCGCGTCGGCGTCGGCCATCGAGTTGGGGTCCGTCGAGGCGTCGCCCGACACGACGCCGAGCCCGGTCGCGTTCCGCGTGATGACCGCGCCGGCCTGGAGCGTCGGGATCGGGTTCTCGGTCTCCCCGAAGTCCGGGACGTTGCCCCCGGTGATCGCGACCGTGATGCCGCCCGCGGTGATCTCGATGCGGTCGGTGGTCCCGTCGACCGGGGTGGTGAAGTCGATCGTGACGGCGCCGGCCGGCAGCGGCAGCAGGGCGACGGCCGGCATCAGGAGCGTGCGTTTCATTCTGGGCCTCTTGGGGATTGGGTGCGGGAGCGGACGGACCGACGGACACGCATGTTCAGAACCTCCACCCGACGGTGAGGAGGCCGTAGGTCGAGTCGAACCGGGCCTCGGCCCGCAGATCGACCATGGCCTTCGCCGCGATCGCGAGCGCGCCGCCCGCGGCGCCGGGCGTCCAGACGACGCCGCCGCCGAGGCCGAGGCTCTCGGACTTGAAGTCGCCGAGCAGCGCGCCCGATCCGCTGTCGCCGGTGACCTGCCGGTAGTAGTAGCCGCGCAGGCCGACCGCGACCGTCTCGGCGAGGAACTGGTTCGCCACGAAATCGACGTGGAACTCTGCGCCCGTCCGGTAGTCGGTGGCGTCGTTGCGGGTGTTGAGCATGATCCCCGGCTGCACCGAGACCTCGGTGCCGGTGCCGGGGTTCAGCCAGGTGACCGCGGCCTGGGTGTCGAAGCTCCAGTAGTTGCGGCCGAGATTGACGACGCGTTCGACGTCGTAGCCGCCGGTCGGCGCGATCACCGTCTCCGACAGCTTGAAATGGACCGTGCCGGCCGACCAGGTCAGCTGGACCGGCACGAAGGCGACGTCGCTGAGGTTGAAGCTGTCCGCGTCGGCCGTGAAGGTGTTGCCGCCCGGGCCGGTGACGGTCGCCTCGAGGCTCGCATGGCCGAAGGGGACGAGGGCGCCGAGGGTGTAGCGGGCGCCCAGCACGGTGCCGTCGAAGGTGTAGAAGCCGCCGACGAGATCGAGCGCCACGGTCAGGTCGAGGCCGGTGTTGACCGCGCCCTGCAGGACCGCGGCGCCCACATCGCCCGATTGCACAAAGGCGATGTTGACGAGCTGCACCCCCGGCTCCGGCGGCAGGGCGAAGCCGAGATCGCCCGCGACCCCCGGCAGGTAGTGGCTCGACGCGCCCTCGGCGGCCTCGGCCGCGCCGTGGGCGAAGAGCGCGGCGGCGAGCGCGGCCGCGGCGAGGCGGCGGGGCGGGGTCACGGCTCGGTCCCCTTGGCCGGCGTGGCCGGACGGGCGCCGCCGCTCCCCGGCACGTCCCTCGCGATGCGGAAGCCGATATGGTTGCTGCCGAGGCCCGTCTCCTGCGGCTGTCGGGCCGAGGGGCGGTAGCGCAGGCAGAAGCCCGGCGAGCAGAGCCACGAGCCGCCCTTGACCACGCGGCGAGGCCCGGTCTCGGGGTGCGAGAAGCGGGCGGCGAGCGCCTCGCTCGGGCCGCGCGGGTCGGTCTCCGCACGCGAGGGGTGGCCGGGCACCCACCAGTCGGCGACATGCTCCCAGACATTGCCCATCATGTCGTGAAGGCCGTGGCCGTTCGGCGGGAAGCTCGCGACCGGCGCCGTGCCGTGATGGCCGTCCGCCCCCTCGTCGGCGGCGGGGAACGCGCCCTGCCAGGTGTTGGCCTTCCAGCCCGCGGCCGGATCGTAGGCCTCGCCCCACGCATAGCGCGCGCCGTCGAGCCCGCCGCGGGCGGCGAATTCCCACTCCGCCTCGGTCGGCAGGCGCCCGCCCGCCCAGGCGGCATAGGCCTCGGCGTCCTCCGCCGAGACCTGCACGACCGGATGGTCGTCCCGGCCCTCGATCGAGCTGCCGGGGCCTGCCGGATGGCGCCAGTCGGCGCCGTGGACGTAGCGCCACCAGCGCGTCGGGTCGGACCGGCCGGCCGGATCCGCGGGCGGGGAGAACACCATCGAGCCGGGGCTCAGCAGCTCCTGCGGCCAGCCCGGATGATCGGCCGGGTCGAGCCCGCGCTCGGCGGTGGTCACGTAGCCCGTCGCGGCGACGAAGGCGGCGAACTCGGCGTTGGTCACCTCGGTCCGGCCGATCAGGAACGGCCCGACGGCGACGCGCCGCACCGGCATTTCCTCGCGATAGGCCTCCTCGGAGCCCATGAGGAAGCTGCCGCCCTCGATCCGGACCATCCCGCCGGCCTCGACGGCCTCGGAGGGCAGCGGCGCGAGCAGGAGGGCGGCGAGCGCCGCCGCGGCGCATCGGGCCGCTGCCGCTCTCTCGGGGCGCTGTGTCGGCATCGGGCGGTTCCTCCTCCGTGGCGGTTCCGGATCGGGTGCCGCCCGCCGGGGTGGCGGACGGCAGGCCGTGCGGCGGGCGCGAGGGACATCGGCCACCCGCCGCCAGGCGCGGGTCAGCGGGCGCCCACCGCGCCGGCCTCCATGGCCTCCATCACCTGGTCGAGGCTGAAGGACGCCGCCTCCTGGCGCGGCGGGTACTCGGCGAAGGTCGCGAGGAACTGGGCCACATAGGCCTGCGCCGGCACCAGCATGAAGGCCCGGTCGAGCACCCAGTCGTAATAGGTGTTGGACGTCCGGTAGGCCCGCTCGTAGGGATCGCGCCGCAGATTGGTGATCAGCGGCACGCGCAGCGGCGTCAGCGGCTCCATCCACGCGCGAAAGGTCGCCCATTCCTTCTGCTCGAGGAAGGTGATCTTCCAGTTCTGGTAGCGCAGCGCCGCGAGGTCGCCGTCGTCGGTGAAGTAGAAGATCTCCGCCCGCGGGCTTTCGTCGGTCTCGCCGGTCAGCATCGGCAGGATGTTGTAGCCGTCGAGATGCACGCGGTACTCGCGCCCCGCCATCTCGGGGACGGTGACGCCCTCGAGCAGATCCTCCTTGACGGTCTCGTTGCCGGCGGCGGCGAGGAAGGTGGGCAGCCAGTCCATGTGGTGGACGATCTCGTTGCTGACGGTGCCGGCCTCGATGCGGCCGGGCCAGCGCACCGCGGCGGGCACCCGCCAGCCGCCCTCCCACTGCGTGTTCTTCTCGCCCCAGAACGGCGTCATGGCCGCGTCGGGCCAGGTGTTCATGTGCGGGCCGTTGTCGGTCGAGTAGAAGACGATCGTGTTGTCGGCGATGCCGAGCTCGTCGAGCTTGTCGAGGAACTGGCCGATATGCATGTCGTGCTCGATCATGCCGGCGGTGTACTCGTCGGCCCGCGCGCCGTCGTAGAGGCCGTCGGCGACCTCGCGCATCTCGTCCTTCACATGGGTGCGGAAGTGCATCCGGGTGCCGGACCACCAGACGAACCAGGGCCTGCCGGCGGCCGTCTGCTCCTCGATGAAGGCGAGCGCGGCCTCGGAGGTCTCGTCGTCGACCACCTCCATGCGCTCGCGCGTGAGCGCGCCGGTGTCCTCGATCTGCTGGGTGATCCCGTCCTCGCCGTAGGTGGCGGTCGAGCGCAGCACGCCGCGCGGGCCGAAGCGGTCGAGGAAGGTCGAGCCGTCGGCCAGGACGGCGTCGCGGGGATAGTCCTCGTTCTCCGGCTCCTCCTCGGCGTTGAGGTGATAGAGGTTGCCGAAGAAGACGTCGAAGCCGTGGTTCGTGGGCAGGTGCTCGTCGCGGTCGCCGAGGTGGTTCTTGCCGAACTGGCCGGTGGCGTAGCCCTCGGCCCGCAGCAGGCCGGCGATCGTCGGGTCCTCGGTCTGCATGCCCTGCTCGGCGCCCGGCAGGCCGACCTTGGAGAGCCCGGTGCGGAAGACCGACTGCCCCATGATGAAGGAGGAGCGCCCGGCGGTGCAGGACTGCTCGCCGTAATAGTCGGTGAACATCATGCCCTCGCGGGCGATCCGGTCGATATTGGGCGTGCGGTAGCCCATCAGGCCCATTGTGTAGGCCGAGATGTTCGACTGCCCGATGTCGTCGCCCCAGATGACCAGGATGTTGGGCGGGTCGTCCTGGGCGCGCGCGGCGGTCGCCGCGAGGCCGATGCAGCCGGCGGCGAGCGCCGCCAGCAGGAAGATACGTCGCATTCTCGTCTCCTCAGTGCCCGGCGACCCCCTGCCGCCGTCCTCGGTTGCGTCGGCCCCGCCCGGCAGCGGGCGGCCGCCCGGGCGCGGGTCTCACGGATCCCCGCCGGTCCAGATGCGGGTCCAGTCGCGGGCCATGTCGACCACGACCCAGCCGCGGGAGCCCGCCGCGTCGAGCGCGCGGTCGAGCCGGCCGATCCGGGCCTCGCGGTCGTAGGCGAATTCGCGATCGGCATCGGTGTGGCGGATCAGGACGCCGAGGCGCGGGCCGTCGCCGGCGGTGACCCAGTCGAGCATCTCGAAATCCCCGTCGGAATTGCCGACGGCGAGGATCGGCCGCCGGCCGAGGCGGCGCGCGATGCCCACGGGCTTGCCCGGCCCGTCGTCGATGAAGGAGATGCCGCCCCGCTTGACGAGCCGCGGCGCGCCGTCCGCCACCTCGTAGGCGGTCACGCCCTCGGAGCCCACGACCTGCTCGGGCGGGATGCCGTAGGCGTCCTCCGAGATCGCGCGGATGAAGTCGACGCCGCCGCCCGAGACGATCCAGGTGGTGAAGCCCTCGTCGCGCAGATAGCGCAGGAGCTCCGTCATCGGCTGGTAGGTCATCGCGGCATAGGCGAGCCCCGTCTCGGGATGGGTCGCCGTCGTCAGCCAGTCGCGGGCATCGGCCTGGAACGCCTCGACCGTGACGCCCGAATGCGAGGGGTCGGCGATCTCGATCAGGCCTTCGGCGCCTGCCGCGGTCACGCTCGCCATGTCGCCCCGCGCGGCCGCCCGCAGCAGGTCGGAGGTGAGGACCGAGGGGTCGGCCGCGGCCTTCTCGCGGAGGCGGTCGAGCGCGTAGAGCGCCTGGAAGTAGATCGGGCGCTCGCTCCACAGCGTGCCGTCGTTGTCGAAGACCGCGATGCGCCGGGCCTCGGGCACGAAGTCGTCCGAGGCGGGGTCGGTCACCCGCGCGACGAAGTCGAGGATCGCCGCCTCGCTCGGCGTCGCGGCCCAGGAGGGCAGGGGGTCCGCGGGCGCTGCGGTCGCGGTGGGGAGGAGGAGCGCGAGGCCGGCCAACCTCCCGAGCCACGCCGCGCGGCCTGCCGCCGCCCTAGACCTCGTCCTCCCGTCTGCGGGCGCGCGCCCGGTCGAGCCAGTCGGCAAGCTCGACCGCGAGTTCGGCGCGGAGGCGGCGGTAGTCCCGCAGCGCCTCGGGCCCAGCCCCGGGATCGACTTCGAGCCGGCGCAGCATCCGGAGGACCTCGCCATAATCCGCCCAGACCGCGGCGAACCGCGCGTCGGCCCGGCACAGCCGGCGGATCTCGAGCTCGCGTCGTGCCAGTGGATCATCGGGGTCGCCCATCTCGCCGTCCCGGCCGACGCAACAATCTTCCGCCACGCCCGGCCTGTTTTCAACATCTATTGCAAACCGGCCGGGCGCGCGGCAGGGTCGAACAGGTTGCCGAAACGGTTACGCCGCTGACTCCATTGACGAAGTTTCTGCGCCCGCCGCGCCGCGCGGGCCCGCCACGGCGCAACCGGCCCGCCGCGACGCATTGGCCGCAGCGTTTCGCCGTGGAGTTCGGGCGGCGGCGGAGTACACTGTTCCGACGTGGTTCGTGATCTGTCGAGGGAGGGTCCGGAGGAGACGGCGACGATGACCGAGGCCGATCGACTGGGCGAGCAGCAGGGCGGGACGGCCGACATCCCCCCCGATACCGTCCGCGCGCAGCTCGCGCGCATCCTCGGCGACGCCCGCTTCGAGAGCGCCCGACAGCGCCGCGACCTCCTGCGCTATGTGGTGGAGGAGACGCTTGCCGGACGCGGCGACCGGCTGAAGGGCTATGCCATCGCGACCCGCGTCTTCGGCCGGCCGGACGATTTCGACCCGCAGGCCGACCCCGTGGTGCGCATCGAGGCGCGCCGGCTCCGCCGCGATCTCGACGCATACTACATGGGGCCGGGGCGCGACGATCCGGTGCTGATCGCGATCCCGAAGGGCCGCTACCTGCCGGTCTTCGCGTGGCGGGAGCGGGCGGCACCGCCCGAGATGGCGCCCCGTGACAGCGCGGCGGCAGCGTCCGCCGGCGCTCCGGCCGCCGCGCCGAGCCCGCCCAGTGCGGCGCGTCGCGCGGCACCGCGGCCTCTCATGGCGGCGGCTGCGCTCGGCGCCGGCGCGCTCATGCTCGGAGCATTCGATCCCGGCGGCCTGCTCGGCCATGGCGGGAGCGCGCTCCGGCGCCCCGCGATCGCGATCGCCCCGCTCCAGCCCGCGAGCGACACCGAGACGGCCCGCTTCCTCGCCGACGGGGTGCCGCACGAGCTTGTCAGCAACCTGATGCGGTTCCCCGATTTCCGCCTGTTCTGGCTCGCCGCGAGCCCGGCGGCGGACGGCCCCCCCGATCTCGCGGCGCTGGCCCGGCAAGAGATCGGCTACCTCCTCGCGGGCAGCATCGCCGCGCAGGCGGAGGGCCTCCGCCTCTCGGCGCAGCTCGTCGACACCGAGAGCGGGCAGGTGATCTGGAGCGAGACCTACGAGCGCGCCCTGACGCCGCTCAACCTGCTGACGCTGCGCGCCGATCTCGCCGGCGAGATCGCCACGGCGCTCGGCCAGCCCTACGGCGTCGTGCGCAACGACATCCTCGCGCGGGAGATCGCGCATGTCCCCTCCGAGCTCGAGAGCTATCACTGCGTGCTGCTCGCGCACCGCTACCGGCGCGACTTTCTCGACGGGCCGCGGGCCGAGGCGCAGGCCTGCCTCGAGGCCGCCGTCGCGCGCGACCCGCGCTATCCCGAGGCGTGGGCGATGCTCGGCTGGCTGCATCTCGACCAGGGCCGCTTCGCCGCCGGATCGCCCGAGGAGGCGGCGCGCGCCTACGAACGCGGCTTCTCGGCGGCCACGAGGGCGCTCGCCCTCGACCCCGACAACGTGCAGGCGCTGAAGGCGCTGTCCTCGATCAACCACTATCGCGGCGCCTATGGGGAGGGCGAGCGGCTGGCCCGCGAGGCGCTCGCGCTCAACCCGCACGATCCGGACACGCTGGCGCATCTCGGCTGGCGCCTCGCGATCCGGGGCGACTTCGCCGAGGGGACCCGGCTCCTGCGCCGCGCGATCGAGCGCTCGATCGAGCCGCCGGGATGGTATCACGACCTGATCGCGATCGACCACATGATGCGCGGCGAGCATGCCGAGATGCTGGCGACCGCGCGGCGCTCGGGGCGCGACCGTTCGGCGATGAACCACGCCTTCGTGGCGATCGCCGAGGCGCATCTCGGCAATGCCGGCGCGGCGCGCGCGGCGCTCGCGCGCATGGCCGAGCTCTGGCCCCGCCTCGCGG
>CAZWDE010000019.1:0-6360 GCA_964632555.1 uncultured Limibaculum sp. | reverse complement strand
GGCGCGGCGCGCGCGGCGCTCGCGCGCATGGCCGAGCTCTGGCCCCGCCTCGCGGTGGATCCGGCCGGCGTCCTGCGCACCCACGGGGCGATCGAGGAGATCGTGGCCGAGATGCTCCGGGGCCTGAGGCTCGCCGGCTGGCGCCCGCCGGAGGAGCGCGACGGCTGAGCGCGTGCGCGGGCCGGTGGCAGCGGAAACGCGCTACGCGGCGTCTGGGGCCCACGGAGGCCGGCCGGCCGCGGCCATCCGCTGACCGCGGGATGGCGCGGTCGGCCGGGCCGGGCTCCCCGCCGACCGGGCAGCCCTCGGCGCACCTGTCGCGGCCTCGACCTCCCGCTCCGTCAGACGCTCGGCCGCGACGGCGAGCCTGTCGCGAACGGGGTCTTTCTCAAGGGGCGTCTCCACCAGCCCGATCGGGGCCATCCTGACACCGGTGATCGGTATCGTCGGGTGCGGTCCGGTTCCGGGTCTCGCAACCCGACGCGCAGGTCGGGGCCGCGCTTCCATCGATCCGCCGGCGCGGCGCCCTAGGTGACGGGTCATGCGAGCCGCCCGGTCCAGCGCGAGACGCCGCCCGACGCGCCTCGGTGCCGTCCTCGGCCTCGTCGCCGCATGGGCGTGCGCGGCGCCCGCGGCCGCACCCGCCCAGTCGGCCGTGCCGGTCGAGACCGCGCCGGTCTCGGCGCGCCCGGTGATCGAGCGCGTGCGCCTGCCGGGCACCGTGATGGCGCCCCGCCGCGCCGACGTCTCGAGCGAGATCGCGAGCCGGGTGCTCGCGCTCGACGTGGCGCTCGGGCAGTCCGTCGCGGCCGGCGACCCGCTCGTGACGCTCGACGACACGCTGGAGCGCCTCGCGCTCGAGCGCGCGGAGGCCGGCCGCGGCGCGGACGAGGCGCGCCTCTCCGACGCCATGCGCCGCGTGCGCGACGCGCGCACGCTGGTCGCGGAGAACAACCTGCCGGAGAACGAGCTCAAGGCCCGCGAGGCCGAGGCGGCGATCGCCGAGGCGCGGCTCGCGGAGGCGCGCGCCCGGATCGCGCGGCTCGGCGAGCGGGTCGAACGCCACGTGATCCGGGCGCCCTTCGCGGGCGTCGTGACGGCGCGCAGGACCGAGGCCGGGGAATGGGTCGAGCCGGGCGACCCGGTGGTGGAACTCGTGGCGACCGACGGCCTCGTCGTCGATCTGCCGGTGCCGCAGCGCTATTTCGCGCGCGTCGGCCCCGAGACGGGCGTCCGGCTCGGCTTCGAGGCCCTCGGGGACCGCGAGGTGGAGGCCGCGGTCTCGGCCCGCGTGCCGATGAGCGACCCGACGGCGCGCACCTTCCTCTTGCGCGTGCGCCCGCTGGCCATGGGTCTCGAGATCGCGCCGGGGATGTCGGCGACCGCCACCCTCGCGCTCGACACCGGCCGGCGTGCGCCGACCGTGCCGCGCGACGCGGTCATGCGCTACCCGGACGGGCGCACGACGGTCTGGCTCCTGCGCCGGGGCGACGCCGGCGCCACGGTGGAGGAGCGCCCGGTCCGGCTCGGCGAGCCCGCCGGCGCCGGCGCGCTCCATGTCCGCGAGGGCCTCGAGGCGGGGGTCGAGGTCGTGACCCGCGGGAACGAGGCGCTGTCGCCCGGACAGAGCGTGCGCGTCGTCGACGGAGGGAGCTGAGATGTTCGACGCGGTGGTGCGCAACGGCACGCTGGTCGCCGTGATCACCTTGCTCGTGGTCATCGTCGGCATCGTCGCCGCGCTCCGGATTCCGGTGCAGATGATCCCCGATCTCGAGGTGCGCACGGTCACGATCGACACGCGCTGGCCGGGCGCGACGCCGCAGGACATCGAGAAGGACATCGTGATCGAGCAGGAGGAGTATCTCCGCTCGATCCCCTCGCTCGAGCGCATCGTCTCCAACGCCTCCTCGGGGCGCGCGCGGATCGAGCTCGAGTTCCCCTACGACGTCGACATCACCGAGACGCTGATCCGCGTGAACAACGCGCTCAACCAGGTGCCGGACTACCCGCTCAACGTCGAGCAGCCGCGGGTGTTCGCGGCGTCTTTCTCGGCGAACTCCTTCATGTATTTCCGCGTCTCGCCGCTCGAGGGCAACCCGCGCGGGCTCGACATGACGATGATGCGCGACTTCGTCGACGAGAACGTGCGCACCCGGATGGAGAGCGTGCCCGAGGTCGCGCAGGTCGAGATCGGCGGCGGCGCCGAGCGTCAGGTGCAGGTCTTGCTCGACGCGCAGCGCCTCGCCGAGCGCGACATCGCCATCGCCGAGGTGCGCGACGCGCTCCGCAGCCGCAACCGCGACGTCTCGGCGGGCGAGGTGGAGAGCGGCAAGCGGCGCTACCTGCTGCGCACGGTCGGGCGGTTCGAGGACGTGGGCGCGGTCGAGAACCTCGTGGTGCGGCGCATGGGCGACGCGGTCACGCGCCTCGGCGAGGTGGCCGAGGTGCGCTTCGACCATGCCGAGCTGACCGAGCGCAGCTTCGTCGACGGCCAGCCGGTGATCGGCCTCGCGGTGCGGCGCGAGGCGGGATCGAACGTCATCGACATCAAGTACGCCATGATCGCCGAGATGGCGGCGATCAACGACGAGGTGCTGAACCCCGCCGGCATGGAGCTCGAGCTGACCGCCGAGGACGCGGGCTATGTCGAGGCCTCGATCGCCAACGTGTGGCGGAACCTCGCGATCGGCGCGGTGCTGGCGACGCTCGTGATGTTCGCCTTCCTGCGCTCGGTGCGGGCGACGGCGGTCGGCGTCGTCGGCATCCCGGTCTGCACCATCGCCGCCTTCATCGGGCTCCTGATCTTCGGGCGGACGGTCAACGTGATCTCGCTCGCCGGCGTCGCCTTCGCCATCGGGATGACGCTCGACAACTCGATCGTGGTGCTCGAGAGCATCGACCAGGAGCGCCGGCGCGGGCTCGACCGGGTGCGCGCGGCGGTGGCGGGGGTCTCGCGGGTGTGGACGGCGGTGGTCGCCTCAACCTTCACCACGGTGCTCGTCTTCGTGCCGATCCTCTTCATCGCGCTCGAGGCCGGCCAGCTCTATTCCGACATCGCGATCGCCGTCTCGGCCTCGATCCTGATGTCGATGGTGGTGGCCGTGACAGTGATCCCGGCGGCCGCCGCGGCGGTCGATCTCGGCGGGCGGAGGCGGCGCGAGGGCCGCGACCGGATCGGGCGCGTGGTCGGCTGGGTCACCCGCGGCACCGCGAGGCCGGTCGCCACCATCCTCGCCACCTTGGCCGCGAGCGCCGCGATCATCCTCTTCGTGACGCCGCCCGCCTCCTACCTGCCCGAGGGCGAGGAGCCCAAGACCTTCGCCTCGATGACCGCGCCGCCCGGCTACAATCTCGGGACGATGACCGGGATCGGGCTCGAGATCCAGGACCGGCTCCTGCCGTTCGTCGGCGACGACCCGGCCCGTTTCGCGCGCGGCGAGACCGACGTGCCGGCGATGAAGTACCTCAACCTCTCGATCGAGGCGCAGTCGCTGCGGATCATCACCGAGAGCGTCGAGCCCGACCAGCTCGGCGCGCTGATGGACGCCATCACCCGGATCTACGAGAGCTATCCCGGGATGCGCGCCTTCGCGGCGCGCGGCTCGATCATCACCTCGAACCAGGGCGGCACGCGCTCGGTCAATCTCGACATCTCGGGGCCGGAGCTCGCCGATGTCTACGCGGTCGCCTCCGAGGCCTACCGCCGCGCCGGCGAGGTCTTCGACGATCCCCGGCTCAACGCGCGGCCGCCGACGCTCACGCTTTCCCAACCGCTCGTCGAGATCCGGCCCGACTGGCAGCGCGCGGCCGAGCTCGGCGTCTCGGTCGGCGATCTCGGCTTCGCGGTCGCGGCGATGACCGACGGCGCCTTTGCCGGCGAGTTCTTCCGCGGCGACGACAAGGTCGACATCTACTTCTATTCGTCCGACCGCGCGGCGGATTTCGACGGGCTGGCCCAGCTGCCGCTCCACACCCCTGCAGGGGTCGTGCCGCTCGCCGACGTCGCCGAGATCCGCCAGACGGTGGACACCTCGACGATCCGGCGCATCGACGGCGCGCGCACCGTCACGCTCAACGTGATCGCGCCCGAGGGCGTGCCGCTCGAGACGAGCCTCGCACGGGTCCGCGACGACCTCGTCGGCGCCATGGAGGCCGAGGGCGCGATCCCCGCCGGCGTGTCCGTCGACATCTCGGGCGCGTCGGACCAGCTCGCGGCCACGCAGGAGGCGATCGGGCGCAACTACGTGGTCAGCGTCGCCATCGTCTACCTCCTCCTCGTCGCGATCTTCGGCCACTGGGGGCTGCCCTTCCTGATCATGACGGCGATCCCGCTCGGCATCGCGGGCGGCATCGTCGGCCTCGCGCTGATGAACGCCGTCGGCGGGGTGCTGCCGGCGCTGGGGCTCAAGGCGATCGACCAGCCCTTCGACATGATCTCGATGCTCGGCTTCCTGATCCTGATGGGCACGGTCGTGAACAACCCGATCCTGATCGTCGAGCGCGCGGTGCAGAACGCGCGCGAGCGGGCCATGGCGGCGCGCGAGGCGGTGATCGAGGCCGTGCGCTCGCGCCTCCGCCCCATCGCGATGTCGACGATCACGACCGTCTGCGGCCTCGCGCCGCTCGTCTTCGTGCCGGGGGAGGGGACCGAGCTCTACCGCGGCGTCGGCGCCATCGTGCTCTTCGGCATCCTCGGCGCGGCGCTCGTCTCGGTCACCTTCCTGCCGGCGCTGACCACGCTGGTGCTGCGCCTCGCGGAGCGGCGCGGCGCGGGCCGTGCGGCCGCGAGCCCGGCCGAATGACCGAGGGAGCGAGACCCCGACCCCGAGAAGGAGACGACCCATGACACGCATCGCGACCATCGCCCTTGCCGCCGCCCTCGCCGCGCCGGCCCTCGCCGAGGACGTGACCTACGAGGCGGAGGGCACGGCGCTGACCGGCTATTTCGCCGCCGCCGAGGAGCCCCGCGGCCTCGTCCTGATCGTGCACGACTGGGACGGGCTCACCGGCTACGAGCGCCGCCGCGCCGACATGCTCGCCGGGATGGGCTACGACGCCTTCGCGCTCGACATGTTCGGCGAGGGCACGCCGACCGAGACCGTCGAGCACCGCCGCGCGGCGACCGGCGCGCTCTACGGCGATCGCGCGCGGATGCGTGCGCTTCTCGCCGCGGGGCTCGAACAGGCGCGCGGGCGCTCCGATGCCGGCGGGCTCGTGGTGATGGGCTATTGCTTCGGCGGCGCGGTCACGCTCGAGATGGCGCGCTCCGGCATGGCGGCCGAGGCGGCGGGCTATGCCAGTTTCCACGGCGGGCTCTCGACGCCCGAGGGCCAGAGCTGGACGGGCGACGAGCCGCCGCTCCTCGTCATGCACGGCGGGGCCGACCGCTCGGTGACGATGGACGACGTGGTGACGCTGCAGGGGGAGCTCGAGGCGGCGGGCACGCCCTACACGATCGAGATCTACTCGGGCGCGCCGCACGCCTTCACCGTGTTCGACACCGACCGCTACCAGGAGCGCGCCGAGCGGGAGAGCTGGGAGGCCTTCTCCGATTTCCTCGACGAGCGGCTCGGCGGCTGAGCGCCGGCTCTCAGAGGCGAAGCCGCATGTCGATCGGGGCCGCGGGCGGCGTGTCGGCGCCGGCGGTCTCGGCGCGGAACGCCGCCTCGTTGGCCGCCTGCCGCTCCTCGTCGATCAGCAGGACCTGGACGACCGTCGGCGCGTCGCGGCCGGCGAGCGCGATGTCGGCGTGCACGTCGAGGCGGGCGGCGGGATCCTCGTAGGCGACGCGGTACTGCCCGAGACCGAGGCGGGCGGCCACGTCCGCGGGGCCGTAGGTCGCCTCGACCCGCTGCTTGAGCGCGAACTGCCCGATGCCGGGGTCGAGGCGCTGCGTGCTCTCGACGAGATAGAGCCGCCCGTCGCGGTCGAACCGGAGATGCACCGTCACGCCGTCCGGTGTCTCGGTTTCGGCGGCGAGATAGCGGAGCGCCTCGGGCGGCTGCGTGCCGCGGACCTCCTCCGGGGCGACCGGCAGAACCGCGCCCGCCTCCTCGACGGTCATGCCGAGCCGAAGCCCGAGATGCTCCATCGCCCGGACCCGCGCGCTGGCCGCCCGCTCGGCGGCGGCCTCGCGCGCCGCCGTGTCGCCCGCCGGGCTCTGCTCCGCCACGCCGGCGCGGATGCCGGGCTCCGTGAGGTCGACCGCCTGGGCCTCCGCGCCCGAGGGCCCGGCGGCGGTCAGCGCGGCGATCAGCGCCGCGCGCGCGAGGATCTGGGTCATCTTCGGTCTCCGCTTCGTGGGGTTCAGCTGCGCCCGCCGCCGGCGAGGCGGGGGCGCTGCGTCGCGGCCTCGGCGCG
>CAZWDE010000018.1:6444-19104 GCA_964632555.1 uncultured Limibaculum sp. | reverse complement strand
TGATCTGCGACGAGCCGACCTCGGCGCTCGACGTCTCGGTGCAGTCGCAGATCCTCAACCTGCTGCAGGACCTGCAGGCGGAGTTCGGCCTCACGCTCCTGCTGATCAGCCACAATCTCGCGGTGGTGGAGCACATGGCCTCGCGCGTCGCGGTGATGTATCTCGGCCGCATCGTCGAGGAGGGCCCGGCCGAGGCGCTCTTCGCGCGCCCCCGCCACCCCTACACCGAGGCGCTGCTCGCCTCCGTGCTCACGCCCGATCCGGGGCGGGGGGTGCCGGACACGCATCTGGGCGCCGCCTTCCCCAACCCGCTCGACATCCCGCCGGGCTGCAGCTTCCACCCCCGCTGCCCCAAGGCGATGCCGCGCTGCAGCCGCGAGCGGCCGTGGCCGCGGCGGATCGAGGGGAGCATGGTCGAGTGCCTGCTCTACGACGGCGAGGGCCGCCCGGTCCACGCAACCCAGACGGAGGAGACCCGCGCATGAGCGACCGCGAGGCGGCGATCGCGTCCGCCACCGCCTATCTCGACGACGGCCGGATGGAGGCGGAGCTCGCCCGCCTCGTCGCGATCCCCTCGGAGAGCCAGACGCCCGAGGGCCTGCCGCACTGCCGGCGCTATCTCGACGAGGCGATGGTGCCGGCCTTCGAGGCGATGGGCTTCGGCTGCACCGTCTACGAGAACCCGCTCGAGGGCTGCGGGCCGGTGCTGCTCGCCGAGCGGCGGGAGAGCGACGGGCTGCCCACCGTGCTCGGCTACGGGCATGGCGACGTGATCCGCGGCCTCGAGGGGCGCTGGACCAAGGGGGAGGGGCCCTGGCGGCTGGCGCGCGAGGGCGACCGGCTCTACGGGCGCGGCACGGCCGACAACAAGGGCCAGCACCTGATCAACATGCGCGCGATGGAGGCGGTGATCGGGGCGCGCGGGCGGCTCGGCTTCAACGCGAAGTTCCTCGTCGAGACCGGCGAGGAGAACGGCTCCAGGGGCCTCCGCGAGGTGATCGCGGCCAATCGCGACGCCTTCGCGGCCGATGTGTTCATCGCGTCGGACGGCCCGCGCGTGCACCCCGAGCGGCCGACCGTCTCGCTCGGCAACCGGGGTGCCGTGAACTTCGACCTCGTCTGCGAGATGCGCGAGGGCGGGCACCATTCCGGCAACTGGGGCGGCGCGCTCGCCGATCCGGCCGCGATCCTCGCCCACGCGATCGCGACCATCGTCAGCCCCACGGGCGAGATCCGCGTGCCCGAGTGGCGGCCCGAGCCCGTGCGCCCGCTGGTGCGCGAACTCCTCGCGGGCGTCGAGCTCGACGGCGGGCCGTCCGGCCCCGGGGTGGACGACTGGTGGGGCGAGCCCGGCCTCAGCCCCGCCGAGCGGGTCTATGCCTGGAACTCCTTCGCCGTGCTCGCGATGGTGGCCGGCATCCCGGAGAGCCCGGTCAACGCCATCGCCCCCCTCGCCCGCGCCCACTGCCAGCTCCGCTTCATCAAGGGCACCGACGCGGGCGACGTCGTGCCGGCGCTCCGCCGCCACCTCGCGCGGGAGGGCTTCGGGGAGAGGGTGCGGGTGGAGGCGCCCGACGCCGGCAACGCCGCCGGCTTCGGCGCGAGCCGCACGGAGCCCGACGAGCCCTGGGCGACATGGGTGCGCGCCTCGATCGAGCGCACGGCCGGCAGCGCCCCCGCCGTGCTGCCGCAGATGGGCGGCTCGATCTGCAACGACCTCTTCACCGATCTCCTCGGCCTGCCGGCGATCTGGATCCCGCACTCCTATGCCGGTTGCTCGCAGCACGCGCCGGACGAGCACGTGCTGCTGCCGACCTACCGGAGCGCGCTCGCGCTGATGGCCGGGCTCTACTGGGATCTCGGCGAGCCGGGCACGCCGGGGCGCGCGGCATGAGCGAGCCCTGCGACCTCTCCGCCGTCGAGGCGCGGCGGCTGATCGGGCGCCGCGCGCTCTCGCCGGTCGAGCTGATGGAGAGCTGCCTCGCCCGGATCGCGGCGGTCGACCCCGCGCTCAACGCCATCGTCACGCTCGACCCCGACGCCGCCCGCGCCATGGCGCGCGAGGCCGAGGCGGCGGTGATGCGGGGCGACCCGCTCGGGGTCCTCCACGGCCTGCCGCTCGCCGCCAAGGACAACCGCGCCGTGAAGGGCATGCGGACGACGAACGGCTCGCTGCTCCAGAAGGACCACGTGCCCGAGGCCGACGAGCCCGGCATGGCGCGGCTGCGCGCGGCGGGCGCGGTGATCTTCGCCAAGACCAACATGCCGGAATTCGGCGCCGGCGCGAACACCACCAACCGGGTCTTCGGCACCACCGGCAACCCGTTCGACCCGGGCCGCACCTGCGGCGGCTCCTCGGGCGGCTCGGCGGTCGCGCTCGCCTGCGGCATGAGCCCGCTCGCCACGGGCTCGGACTATGGCGGCAGCGTGAGGACGCCCGCCGCCTTCTGCGGCATCGCGGGCTTCCGCCCATCGCTCGGGGTCGCGCCCTCGCCGGGCTCGACGGCCGCGCTGAGCCCCTTCGGCGTCAACGGCACCATGGGGCGCGACATCGCCGACGCTCACCTCCTGCTCTCGGCCCTCGCCCATCACGACCCGCGCGACCCGTTCTCCCATCCGGGCGTCGCCGAGGTGGGCCTGCCCGTCCCCGAGACCGACCTGTCGGCTCTCCGCGTCGCGTGGAGCCCCGATCTCGGCTGCTGCCCGGTCGCGGGGGAGGTCGCGCGGCGTCTCGAGGCGCGCGTCACCGCGCTCGAGCCGCTCTTCGCGCGGCTCGAGCGGGCGCATCCGGAGATGGGGCCGATCCACGAGGTCTTCGAGATCACCCGCGGCGTCGCCTTCCTCGCCGCCTTCCGCGACCACCTCCGCGAGCGGCGCGAGCTGCTCGACCGCAACGTGATCGACAACACCGAGCGCGGGCTCGCCTTCACGGCCGAGGACGTCGCCTGGGCGCAGAAGGAGCAGACCGATCTCTACCGCCGCTGGCTCGCCTTCTTCGAGCGCCACGACGTGCTGATCTGCCCGGCGGCCTCGGTCCCGCCCTTCCCGCACGCGCAGCTCTTCGTCGAGGCGATCGACGGGGTCGCGATGCCCACCTACATGCGGTGGCTCGCGATCTCCTACGCGCCGACGCTCGCCTTCGCCTGCGCGGCGGTGGTGCCCTGCGGGGTCGACGCGCAGGGCCTTCCCTTCGGCCTCCAGATCGCCGGGCCGAAGGGCGCGGACCGCCGGGTGCTCGGCGTCGCGCGCGCGCTGGAACGGGCGCTCGCGGGGATCGAGGGCTGCGCGCGGCCCGTGCCCGACCTCGCCCGGCTCACGGTCCCCGCATGAGGGGCATGATCGCCTGCCCGCAGCCCGAGGCGGCGGAGGCCGGCGCCGACATCCTCCGCGAGGGCGGCAACGCGGTCGACGCGGCGATCGCCTGCGCGCTCGTGCAGACGGTGGTCGACCCGATCATGTGCGGGCTCGCGGGCTTCGGCTCGATGCAGCTCTTCCTGCCCGAGGCGGGGGCGCATCTCTGCCTCGACTTCCACGGCCGCGCTCCCGCCGCCGTCGAGCCCGGCATGTGGGAGCACCTGATCGAGGGCGAGAGCGAGGACGGCTTCGGCTTCATCCTGACGGGCCGGGTCAACGAGATCGGCTACCAGTCGATCACCACGCCGATGACGCTCCGCGCGCTCGCCGAGGCGGCGCGGCGCTTCGGCACCCGGCCGTTCGGCGAGCTTCTCGGCCCCGCCATCGCCTATGCCCGCGAGGGGTTCCTCGTGCGCCCGCATGTGCATGCCTTCTGGACCGAGGTGCCCGTGGGCGGGCGTGTGCCGCATATCGAGTTCGTCACCCGCTATCCCGCGACCGCCACGATCTATGCCAAGCCCGATGGCACCGTGCGCCGCGTCGGCGAGCGGCTGGTCAATCCGGACATGGCGCGCACGCTCGAACGCATCCGCGACCACGGGCCCGAGGACGTCTACACCGGCGGGATCGCCGCCGAGATCGTCGCCGACATGGAGCGCCACGGCGGGCTCCTCTCGGCCGCCGATCTCGCCGCCGTCGCGCCGGCCGAGGCCGAGCCGCTCTGGGGCAGCTATCGCGGGCACCGCGTCGCCACCAACCGCCCGCCCGGCGGCGGCATCATGCTGATCGAGATGCTCAACATCCTCGAGAACTTCGATCTCGCGGCGATGGGCCACAACTCGGCCGACTACATCGCCACCGTCTCCGAGGCGATGAAGATCGCGACCGTCGACAAGGACACGAAGATCGGCGACCCGCGCTTCGTCGAGGTGCCGGTGGCGGAGCTGACCTCGAAGGACTACGCCGCCGCGATGGCCGAGCGCATCCGGCGCGGCGAGACGACCCACGTGCCCCGGCTCAATCCGGGCGGCGAGGAGTCGAAGGACACGACCCACATCTCGGCGGTCGACGGGCAGGGCAACGCCGTCGCGCTCACCCACTCGATCGGGATGCCGTCGGGCGTCGTCACCGAGGGGCTCGGCTTCATGTACAACGGCTGCATGGGCGTCTTCGACCCGCGCCCCGGTCGCGCCGGCTCGCTCGCGCCCGGCAAGTCGCGCTTCACGGCGATGTGCCCGACGATGCTGTTCCGCGAGGGCGAGGACCGTCCGTGGCTCGTGATCGGGGCGCCGGGCGGCACCTTCATCACCATGGGCGTGCTGCAGGGGATCCTCAACGCGGTCGATTTCGGCATGAGCGCCGCCGAGGCGGTCGCGGCGCCGCGTTTCTGCACGACATCGGACACCATCGACCTGACCAACCGCATCCTGCGGCGCACGGAACGCGAGCTCCGTTCCCGCGGCTATCCGACCCGGCGCTCGGCGCTCTCCTACGGCTTCGCGGGCGTCCACGCGCTGCGGCGCACCGCGGCCGGCTGGGACGGCGGCGCCGACCCGGGCCGCGACGGCATGGCGATCGGCGTCTGACGCTCAGCCCTCGAGCCCGGCCGGGGCGGCCGCGATCAGCCCGCGGACCAGCGGATTGGGGAACTTCCGCGCCATCGTCACGGCGTAGAAGGTCTCGACGATCCCGGGCAGCGGCGCCGCCTCGACGAGGCGTCCGCCCTCGAGCTCGTCCTTGACGACGATGGGCGGGATCGCCGCGAGCCCCGCCCCCTCGCGCGCGAGCAGCCGCATCATCGCCATGTCGTCGACCTCGGCGGCGATCTGCGGGCGCACGCCCAGCCGGTCGCAGAGCGCGTCGACGCCCGTGCGGATCCCGCTCTCCGCGGTCGGCAGGATGACCGGGCGTCGGGCGAGCAGCGCCGCGACCGGCCCGCCGGCCCCGATGCTCTCCGGCGTGCCGACGAGGCTCACCCGCTGCTCGGCGAGGCGGTGCGCGACATAGGGCGAGGCGGCGTCGCCCGGCGGGGGCTGGTTGAGCAGCACCGCGTCGAGCGCCAGCGTGCCGAGCCCGCGCAGCAGATCCCCCGTGGCGCCCGAGCGCAGGATCACCTCGACGTCCGGGCGGCCGAGGAGCGGGCGCACGAAGCCGATCTGGAAGTTCCGCGACAGCGTGGCGAGGGCGCCGATGCGCACCGCCTGGCGCGCGCGGCCGGTCTCGCGCAGCGTGCCCACGAGCTCGGCGCCGGCGGCGAAGATCCGGTCGGCGTGGTCGAGCGCGATGCGCCCCGCCTCGGTCAGGTGGAGCTGGCGGCCGCGGCGCTCGAAGAGCGCGTGGCCGAGCGTCTCCTCGAGCTTGCGGATCTGCACCGAGAGCGCCGACTGCGAGAGGTTGAGCCGCTCGGCGGTGCGCGTGAGGTTTCCGTCGTGCGCCACCGCCCAGAAATAGCGCAGGTGGTGGAAGTTCAGCTCCGGCATGTCGTTCTGTCTGAACGAACGAAAAGGCGAGCACAATGTATTTTTCTTGCGGTGGTGGCTCGGCTATCTCCACCGCCGACCCGCGGCCCCTGGAGGACCCACGCGCATGGCATCGCTCGTTCCGCTGATCGGCCCGGCCGCCCTCGTGGCCGCCGCCATCCTCGCCTTCCGGGGCCCCGGCCTGCGGCCGCGCGGCGCGGTCCGTCTCGCCGAGATCGCGGCGCTGCTGGCGCTCGCGGTGTCGCTCCGCGGGGCGGTCGCGGTCGCGACCGACGGCCCGGCGACCAGCCCGGCGCTCGGATCCGACGCGCTGATGCTCGCCACCCGCCTCGACGCGGTGAGCGCGACCATGCTGGTGCTGGTCTCGGCCGTCGGCTGGGCGGTGCTGCGCTACGCGGCGACCTATCTCGACGGCGAGGCGCGGCAGGGGCCGTTCACCGGCTGGATGTGCCTCACGCTCGCGGCGGTGCTCGTGCTGGTGCAGGCCGGCACGTTGGCGCTGCTGCTCGCGGCCTGGGTGGCGACGAGCCTCGGCCTGCACCGGCTGCTCCTCTTCTATCCCGAGCGGCGGCAGGCGCAGCGCGCCGCGCGCAAGAAGGCGGTGACGGCCCGGGCCGGCGATCTGGCGCTCCTCGTCGCGGCGATCCTCCTCGTGCGCGGCTACGGCACGCCCGAGATCGGCGCGATCCTCGAGGCGGCGCGCGCCGGCGACGCGCCCGGCGAGGCGGTGGCGGCGGCGGCCCTTCTCGCGCTCGCCGCGCTCCTCAAGTCGGCGCAGTTTCCCTTCCACGGCTGGCTGACCGAGGTGATGGAGACCCCGACGCCGGTCTCGGCGCTGCTCCATGCGGGGCTCGTCAACGCGGGCGGGTTCCTGCTCATCCGCTTCGCCGACGTGATGCTGCTCGCGCCGGGCGTGCTCGCGGTCCTCGTGATGATCGGCGGGTTCACCGCGCTCTTCGGCGGCCTCGTGATGCTCACCCAGCCGGCGGTGAAGACCTCGCTCGCCTGGTCGACCGTGGCGCAGATGGGCTTCATGACGCTGCAATGCGGGCTCGCGCTGTTCCCGCTCGCGCTGCTGCACATCGTGGCGCATTCGCTCTACAAGGCGCACGCCTTCCTCGCCTCGGGCATGGCCGTCGAGGGGGTGGCGCAGATCCGCCGGCCCGGGCCGGTGGCGATCCCGAGCGGCCGGGCGGTGGGCCGCGCCTTCCTGATCGCGCTCGCGATCTACGCGGCGGTCGGCTTCGCCTTCGGCTTCGAGACGAAGTCGCCGCAGGCGATCGCGCTCGGCGCCATCCTGATCTTCGGCGTCGCCTATCTCTTCGCGCAAGGCTTCGCCGACGCCGCCCCGCGCGAGCTCACGCGGCGCACGGCGGCCTACTCGGTGGCGGCGGCGGTGGGCTACTTCGCCCTGCAGACGGGCGCCGAACGGCTCATGGCGGGCACGCTGCCGCCGACACCGGCGCCGGGCCCCCTCGAATGGGCGCTGATCGTGCTGGCGGTGATCTCCTTCGGCGTGGTCGCCGTCGCGCAGGCGATGTTTCCGCTCTGGGCGCACCACCCGGCCGCCGCGGGCCTCCGGGTCCACCTGTCCAACGGGCTCTACGCCAACGCCGTGGTCGATCGCCTGCTCGACGGCTGGTCCGTCGGCCGCCCGGCCCGCCGCACCGAGGAGGGACGCTGATGTCGTCGACATCCGAGAACGCCGCGCTCGCCGACGCGGTCGAGGCCGCGATCCGGGCGATCCCGCCGGTCTGGCCGCTCTCGGCGAGCGTGGCGGTCAACCCCTTCCTCGGGCAGGCGGGCGAGGGCCTCGCCGAGACGGCCGCGCGGCTCGCCCGTGTCGCCGGCCTCCGCGTGACGATGCCGCGCGCGTGGTATGCCGAGCGGATCGCCGACGGGCGCATCTCCTCAAGCGACCTCGCCGATGCGCTCGCAGCCGCGCCCGAGGCGCTGCGCCCGGCCGATGTGGCGGAGCTCGAGGCGGCCGCGCGGACCCCGGCGCCCGCGCCGCGCCCCGTGCCGACCGTCGCCGATCTGGCGGCCGACGCGAGCGGCACCGACTGGCCCGGGCTGATCGCCGAGCGGATCGGGCATTGGGCCGCGAGCCAGTTCGACGAGGGCCAGGCGCTCTGGGCCGCGCCCCGGGGCCGCAGCGCCTATGCCGCCTGGCGGGCCGTCGCGACCCACGACCTGACGCCCGAGATCGCCGGCCTCGCGGGGTTCGCGACCCATGTCGCCGAGGCGCCGGAGACCGCCGAGGGCATGATCGCCCGCGCGGTCGATCGCCTCGGCTTGCCGCCGGCGGCGCTGCCGACCTATTTCCACGCGCTTCTGATGACGCTCGGCGGCTGGGCGCAGGTCGCCCGCCACCGGCTCTGGGAGGCCGAGCTCGCCGGCGGCACCGACACCACGCTGCGCGACCTCCTCGCGGTGCGGCTCGCCTGGGAGGAGGCGCTGTTCGCGCTCCACGGCGCGGCGATCCGCGAGGCCTGGCGCGCCGCCATCGCCGAGCACGCGCGGGCGCCCGAGCCGACGCCCGACCAGGCGATCGACGCGATCCTGCAGGAGGCCGCCGAGCGCGCCGCCCAGCGCGGCCTCGCCGAGGCGCTCGCCCGGCCCGCGGCGAAGCCCGTGGTCGCCCGGCCCGCCGTGCAGGCCGCGATCTGCAACGACGAGCGCTCCGAGGTGTTCCGCCGGGCGCTCGAGTCGGTCGATCCGGGCATTCGCACGCTCGGCTTCGCCGGCTTCTTCGGCCTCGCCGCGGCGCATCGGCGCATGGCCTCCGATGTCGAGGAGCGCCGGCTCCCGGTCCTGCTCACCCCGTCGGTGCACAGCCGCGCCGGCGCGGGGCGCGAGGAGGAGCGCGCCCGTCGCGTCGCCTCGCGGGCGCTCCGGGCCTGGGGCCGCTTCAAGCTCGCCGCGGTCTCCTCCTTCGCCTTCGTCGAGGCGACGGGCCCGATCTACGTCGCGAAGCTGCTGCGCGACGCGCTCGGCCTCGGCGGCGCCTCGGCCGAGCCCGATCCCGCGCCGGTGCTCGACCCGCCGCTCGACCTCGCGGCGCGCGTGGCGGCCGCCGAGACGGTGCTGCGCGCGATGTCGCTCACCGACGGGTTCGCGCGCCTCGTCCTGCTGGCCGGCCACGGCGCCAACGTGACCAACAACCCCCACGCGGCGGCGCTCCATTGCGGCGCCTGCGGAGGCTACACCGGCGAGGCCAACGCCCGTCTCCTCGCGGGCCTGCTCAACGACGCCGAGGTGCGCGCGGGGCTCGCGGCGCGCGGCATCGCGATCCCGGCCGACACGCTCTTCCTCGGCGCGCTGCACGACACCACCACCGACGCGGTGACGATCTACGACCGCGACCACGCCACGGCCGGGCACGGCGAGGACCTGCGCCGGCTGCGCGCGCGGCTGCAGTCCGCCGGCCGTCTCGCCCGGGCCGAGCGGGCGCTCCGCCTGCCGCGCGCCGAGCGGGGCGACGACGTGCCGGCGCGCGCGCGCGACTGGGCCGAGCTTCGCCCGGAATGGGGGCTGGCCGGCTGCCAGGCCTTCATCGCCGCGCCGCGGGCGCGCAGCCTCGGGCGCAATCTCGCGGGCCGCGCCTTCCTCCACGACTACGACTGGCGGCAGGATCGGGACTTCGCGGTGCTGGAGCTGATCCTGACCGCGCCGGTCGTGGTGGCGAGCTGGATCAGCCTGCAATACTACGGCTCGACGGTCGCGCCCGAGGCCTTCGGCGGCGGCAACAAGCTGCTGCACAACGTCGTGGGCGGGATCGGCGTGCTGGAGGGCAATGGCGGCCCGCTCCGCCCGGGACTGCCGTGGCAGTCGGTCCACGACGGCGAGCGGCTGGTGCACGAACCGCTGCGGCTCACGGTGGCGATCGAGGCCCCGCGCGAGGCGATGGCCGAGATCCTCGGCCGCCACCCCGGCGTGCGGGCGCTGTTCGACAATCGGTGGCTGCATCTCTTCGCGATCGACGAGACGGGGCGCCTCGCCTGGCGTCACCGCGGCGGGGCCGACTGGGAGGCCGTCGCGCCCGACGGAACCGTCCGGCCGCTCGAGCGCGTCGCCTGACCGTCCCGCAGGGGAGGGTGCGCCGAACGGACTTGCCGGCGCGCGGCTTCCCCGGCAATCTCGCTCCGGTCGCGGCGCGGCGTCGTCGGGCCGGCCGACGCGGACCGCGCGTCGGCGGCGCAGTCGCAGCAGCGCGGACGGGTGAGCATGGGCGCCGATCGATCGCGACATTTCATCCTTCGTCCGCTGGCGAAGTCCGACATCCCGGCGATCGCGCGATGGATGAGCGATCTCGACGACCTCGCCGCCTTCGAGCGCAACCATCGCGTGCCGCTGAGCCCGGAGGCGGTGGAGACCACCTGGACCGGCATCCTCGGCAACGAGGGCGGCAACGGGAAGTACTGGTTCGCGATCGACCATCCCGAGACCGGCCCGGTCGGCATGGTCGGCCTCGAGAATCTCAGCCCGATCAACGGCGACGCGATCCTGCCCATCTATGTCGACCGGGCGACGCGCAGCACCGGGGTGGGCCTGCGGGCGGTCGCGCTCGTCCTCGACATCGCCTTCGACCAGCTCGGCCTTGCCCGGGTCACCTCCTTCTACCGCGCGGACAACGAGGCGACGCGGACCGTGACCGAGCGGATCGGCTTCACCCGCGAGGGGTGCCTGCGTCAGGCGTGGTACACCCGGGGCCGGCGCTTCGACATGATCCTCGTCGGCATCCTGCGCGAGGACTGGGCGCGGGGCCGGGCCGAGCTCGCCGGCGCGCTCGACCGCGACACGCGGGTCCATTTCGGCTCCGCCGGCGGCACGGCCTGGGTCTGGCCGCCGGACGTGGCCGCGGAGGCGCGATCATGAGCCCGTGAGCGGCTGCAACATCGCGACCCTGTTCGCGGATTGCATTCCCCTGTACCGTCCTGTGGCTCGTCCGATTCCAACGCTGAGTCCCGGATTATGGCCAAGGGTTCGACAGAAACCTATCGCCGGCGTTTGGTCGCCATCCTCTTCGCGGATGTCGTCGAGTACACGCGCCTGATGAACGCCGACGAGGTCGTCACTTACGAGGCGCTGCTCGGCATCCTGAAACAACTGGAAACGACCTGCCCGGACTTCGACGGGCAGGTGGTCGAGGTGCGGGGCGACGGCGTGCTGGCGATCTTCGAGAGCACGACGAGCGCGGTGCGGTTCGCGGTGGAGATGCAGGGCCGGATCGAGCGGGAGACCGCCGCGCTGCCGGAGGACCGGCGGATCCGCTTCCGCGTGGGCATCCATCTCGGCGAGATCCTCGCCGACGACCGCGGCATCCACGGCGACAGCGTCAACGTGGCGGCGCGGCTGCAGGACATCGCCGACCCCGGGCGGGTGGTGATCAGCGCCTCGGTGCACGAGCAGGTGCGCAACAAGCTCCGCCTCGGCTACGAGTTCCTCGGCCCGAAGACGCTCAAGCACGTGCCCGATCCCGTGCCGGTCTACCGGATCCGCACCGATGTCGAGGGCGTGACCATGACCGCGAGCCTGCGGCCCGGCACGCTCGAGCGCGGCCGCGCCCGGCCCGAGATGCCCTCGGTGGTGGTGCTTCCGTTCAAGGCCTATGGCGAGGACCCGTCCGATCTCTGGTTCGCCGAGGGGATCACCGACGACATCACGCTCAACCTGTCGAAGTTCAAGAACCTCTTCGTCATCGCGCGCAACTCGGCCTTCCTGTTCCGCAGCGAGACCGTGACGCCGCGCGAGGCGGCGCGGGTGCTCGGCGTGAAATACGTGGCCTGCGGCAACGTCCGCCGGATCGGCGGGCGCATCCGCATCGGCGTCGAGCTGATCGACGCCGACACCGAGCGCACGATCTGGGGCGAGCGCTACGACCGCGATCTCGGCGACATCTTCGCGATCCAGGACGAGGTGACGGCGACCATCGTCGCCGCGCTCGCCGTGCTGATCGAGGCGCAGGAGCGCGAGCGCATGCGCCAGGTTCCGCCGTCGAGCCTCGCCGCCTACGGCTATGTCCTGCAGGGCCAGAACCACATGGTCCGCTACACCCGCGAGGACAATCACGAGGCCCAGACGCTCTACGAGAAGGCGCTGACGACCGACGGGAAATACGCGCGCGCCTCGGCCGCGCTGTCGCGCACGCTCAACATCGACTGGCGGTATTCGTGGTCGAACGAGGTCGACGACCTGCTCGACCGGGCGCTCGACTTCGCGCACAACGCGATCGAGCTCGACCCGACCGATGCGCGGGGCTTCGGCGAGCTCGGCTTCGTGCATCTCTACCGCAAGGAGCACAACCTCGCGATCAACGCCTACAAGCGGGCGCTGACGCTCAACCCGAACGACGCCGACCTGATCTCGGACTTCGCCGATGCGCTGGCGCATACGGGGCTGAACGAGGAGGCGGTGCGCATGATCGAGCGGGCGATGCGGCTCAACCCGTTCTACCCCGACGAGTACCTGTGGCATCTCGGCGGCGCCTACTACAACATGCGCCAGTACGAGAACGTGATCGCGGCGATCCTGAAGATGAGCAACCCGACCGAGGGCCAGCGTCTTCTCGCCGCGAGCTACGCCCAGCTCGGCAAGGTGGATCTGGCGCGCGCGATCGCCGAGAAACACAAGGTCGCGCACCCCAACTTCTCGCTCAAGCACTGGTCGCGCGTGGTGCCCGATCGCCTCGAGGAGGACGCCGAGCACTATGTCGAGGGGCTCCGGAAGGCCGGCTTCTGAGCGCCGGGCGCGCGCCCGGCGCTGCGGCGAGCCGCCGGATCAGTCGCCCGGGCCGTAGACCTTGGCGCCCGAGACCTTGGCCCCG
>CAZWDE010000018.1:0-6344 GCA_964632555.1 uncultured Limibaculum sp. | reverse complement strand
GCCGCCGGATCAGTCGCCCGGGCCGTAGACCTTGGCGCCCGAGACCTTGGCCCCGCTGACCTTGGCGCCCGAGACCTTGGCCCCGGCCATCATGTCGACGTCCATGCCGAAATAGGCGTCGAGCAGCACCTGCTCGAACATGCCGGTCGAGACGTCGAAGCGGACCGTGTAATCGGCCTTGTCGTAGGACCAGACCCGGATGTCGTCGGCGATCTGATACTCGGCCGAGGCGACGCCGCTCAGATCGGGATTGTTCGGCGCGCGCGAGTTCAGACGGCCCGGCCCGCCCGGGTTGTCGTTGTTGGTCGCGCTCTGCCCCTCGCCCTCGACGAGAAAGAGCGTCGGCGAGGGCAGCTCGTAATAGGTGCCTTCCCAGCTGAAGCCGTAGATCCGCGCGATCGTCGCGTTGCGGAACTGCACGTCGAGGAAATTGTTGTTGCCGAGGCCGCGCACCCGCTCGAAGCGCAGGGGTTGCGGGCCGCGCGCCTCGACGCACTGCCAGGTCGACCCGGCGCGGTTCTCGCCGTCCGCCACGTAGACCGAATCGTTCATCCCCGGCTGGGCCTCGTGCCGCGTCCACGGGGCCTGCGCGTCGCCGACCACGAGGATCCCGTTCTGCGCCGGGTCGTCCTGGTTGGTGAGGAGCACCGTGTCGCCCTCGTCGAGCTCGACCTCGTCGACGACGCGATGCCCGGCGCAGGTCCGGATGTTGCGGGTGGCCACCACGGTCACGGTGTGCGGGGTGGTCGGGTTCGACACGTCGAGGCCTTGCACCACGCGGCCGAAAAGCAGGATTTCCGACACGGTCAAAAGGGTTTCCGGCATCTGTCCTCTCCATCCAACTCTGCCCGGCTCACGGGTCCGGTCTTGCGCCACGCGTGCGAGCGAGAGGTGTCCCCCAAGATCTGGCGAGACACTGTCGCAGAAGCGGGCGGATCGGAGAAGTGACGATCCTCACCAATGGTCAATCGGGCACCAGCGTGCGCGCCGAGGCGCTGTGGCTGTTCCGGTCGGGCGGGGCGAGACGGGGGCCGGGCTCGACGACGCCGATCCCGCGCACGCGGAAATTGCCGTGGATGATCGGCAGGAAGGCGCCGCCGGTGATCCGCCGGTCGACCTCGGCGAGCGCGCGCTCGACACCGTGATAGCTGAG
Organism: uncultured Limibaculum sp.; assembly: GCA_964632555.1. Classification (GTDB taxonomy): domain Bacteria; phylum Pseudomonadota; class Alphaproteobacteria; order Rhodobacterales; family Rhodobacteraceae; genus Thermohalobaculum. Next base: position 5,191 of record CAZWDE010000018.1, on the reverse strand, counting down.
CCAGTCGGGATCGAGCAGGCTCCACGCGTCCGCGAGATAGGACCCGAGATAATCCCGCGCCTCGAGCAGCGCGGCCTTGAACCCCTCGGGATCGAGCGCGTAGCGCGCGTCGAAGAGCTCCTGCATCACCGCGCCGTATTCCGGCCGCCCTTCGAGCCGGTCCGACAGGTCCTCCATCTGCGGCGTGATCAGGCCGCGCTTCAGCAGCCGCTCGTGGAACACGTCGACCATGATGTCGAACATCGCGCCGGTCAGCGGTTGCGAGAGCGCGTGCTCGCTGGTCCAGCCGCGGGCGAACTCGCCGAGCACGTTGTCGTTGGCCGCGAGGCGGATCTGCCGGTTGCGCGAGAGCTCGGCGAAGCGGCTGAGGCGGTTGAGCGTGTAGAGATTGCCCCGCGTGTTGGCGAGCACGTCGTCGACCACCGAGTCGAAGTGCAGCGAGGCCAGCAGCGCCACGAGATCGGCGGCCGATTCGTGGAACCCGTAATACTCGCCCCGCTCCCGCCCCGGGGTTGGCAGGCCCACCTCGCTGTAGACGATGGCGTGGCCGATCTCGTGGGCCACCACGTCGAAATTGAGGCTGTAGGGGCGGTAGCCCTCCTCGAAATCGCCGCCGGTCTCGAGAAAGCCCCAGCCGATCAGCGCGTTGTCGAGCGTCGGCAGGATCGAGAGCTCGAGCCGGTCGTAGTCGCGGGCGAAGTGCCAGGGGATCCGGCGGTCGAAATAGCCCTCCCAGACGTCCATCGTGAAGTGCGCCGCGGCGAAGAGATGGGCCGCCTCGAAGCCCGGATCGCCGGGCGCGAGGTGGACGAAATCGCCGTCGGCGTCGGGCATCGCGGGAGGGCGCCGGGGTCCCTCCCACGGCGGCAGGTAGAGCCCGGGGCACGTCGGGCCCTCGACCAGCGCGCCGTAATGGGTGGGTTTGTCCACCGGCTCCACCGCGTACATCCGCGCGTTCGCGGGGCCCGGGCCCACCGTGCCGAGCGGCGAGGAGACCTCGACGATCTCCGGCGTCTCCGGCTCGTCGAACGCGCCGAGGAACGGCGCCTGCGGGAAGAGGAGGAAGCGCGTGCCGCGCCGCTCGCCGTTGGTGTCCATCGCCCGTCCCCTATGGCCTGAAGCAATCAGTCGCCGGCCGCGTCATCGGCCCGCTCCGCGCCCGAGTATAGGAATTCGCGCTCGAGAAGGCGATGGAGTTCCTCGGCGCTGTCGAGCCCGAGCGCGCGCGCCGCCGCCTCCGGGCTCTCGGCGCCCGCGGCGCCGATCCGGTCCGCCTGAAACCGCAGCAGGCGGGCGAGGCGGTCGGGCCCGGCGGCCGCGGCCGGCGTCGCCTCGAGGGCGCGGGCCTTCGCGCCGGCGCGGGCCGCGAGGCGGGCATAGGCGCCGCTCCAGCGCAGCTCGGCCAGCATCTCCGCCTCGAGCCGGGCGCGCGGCAGGTCAGAGCCCGACGCGATCAGGCAGCTCTCGCGCAGCAGCGCCTCGTAGCCCGCGGCGTCGAGGCCGTTCCGCGCGAGCCACGCGTCGAGATCGGCGCGCCGGCCGAGGCGGTGGCGGTCGCGGTGGGCGCGCATCGCCGCGAGAAGGGCGGCGCGGTCGGGCTCGGCGCCCCGGCGGTGTCCCTCGTCGCGGGCGAGGGCGCGCAGCACGGCGCGCTCCCGCACCGCGCCGAAGCGCGGCGGATCGAGGCGCAGCTCGTCCAGCACCGGCCCGGCGGCGCCGGGGCCCGCGGTCTCGGCCTCGACCCGCGCGACGAGGTCGTGCCACATCGCGGTCGCCTCGAAGGCGGCGGGCAGGGCGGGCGGCGGCGCGTCGCGCGCGGCGGCCATGGCGCGGAGCATCGCGCGCGCGTCCTCGCGCTTCCGGTCGACGCGCCCCTCGGGCAGCCATGCGGCGAGGGCCTCCGGCGCGCACGCGAGCAGCGCCTCCCAGCCGCGCTCGCGATAGGGCATCGCCTTGGCCCGCGCGGTCAGCGCCGCGGCCTCGGCCGGCGAGAGCACGCCCTCGGCGACGGCGCGCTCCAGCGTCGCGCGGATCGAGACCATGGGCTCCCCGAGCGGGCGGTAGCCGAGCTCGGCCGGCGCGTGCAGCACCGCCACCTCGTCGTCGTCGGTGAGCCGCCCGTCGCGGTAGTCCTCGAAGATGCGCCCGACGCCCACCATCCCGAAGGCGTGAAGCTCGGCGGCCCGGAGCGCGCCCATGCTGGCGGCGCCATAGACCCGGATGCCGCGGTCGATCGCCCAGAGGATCTCCTTGTGCCAGACGGACGGCACGCCGTCGAAATAGCCGTCGACGATGCCGATGGCGTCCGGCCCCTCGCGCGCCGCGCGATAGACGTCGCCCTGCGCGACCGGCGGGCGGCAGTCGGCGTCGAGCAGCGCCCGCGCCTCCTCCGCCGACAGCGTCGGCCCGAGGAAGACGACGGCGCTCATCGCCCCTCGCCCGCCGCCCGCGCGCGGGGCCCGGGCACGTAGTCCGGGTCGTCGTGCGGCGCCTCGAGCCCCGGGATCACGACCCGCACCACGGCGACGCCGAACTCGGGCCGGGAGAGGTCGACGCGGGCGACCGCGGCGCAGCCCACGCCCGCCAGCCGGTCGAGCAGCAGCGCGAGATCGTCGTCGAAGCGGTCGGTCGCGCGGTGGGGCGCCTCGGCGAAGGCGCGCCCGGCCGGGCCCGCCATGGCGCGCCGCACCTGGGCGCATTTCCGGGCGATCGCGTCCGGCGTGAACTCGTCCGGCGCGAGGTCGTCGCGCGCGCCCGACACATAGGTGAGCCGGGTCTGCGCCGCCTCGGTCAGCGCGCGCAGGAGCGCGATGCCGCGATGGGGGTGGCAGCCGTCGCCCACGCCGATATGCCCGTCCCGGCCCCCGCCCTCGACGATCATGGCGCGGAAGGCGGCGATCCCGACATCGGAGGTCGTCTCCCAGAGGCCGACCTCGATGCCGGCGGCGGCGAACAGCCCGAGCGCCTCGCGGGCGGCGGGATCGTCGACGGTCTCGACCGCGACGCGGGTCGCGGCGCGGGCCGGCTCCGCCCGCGCGTGCCAGAGGCTCGTCGCGTCGCGCTCGATCACCTCGCAGATCGCGTGCACGGTCGCCTCGGCGAGGCCGTTGCCCGAGGCGAGCCCGTTGGTGCTGACCGGCACGAGGCCGTGCCCGGGCGGGGCGGGGCGCGTGTAGTCGGTGTGGACCATCGCATAGGGCAGCCAGAGCGGCCCGCCCGAGGCGAGGTCCGTGCCCTCGACCCAGAGAAACCGGCTGCCGGGCCCGATCCGCCCGCCGGCCACCCGCGGCAGGCGCTCGACGTCGATCACCGGAGCCTCGGCGCGGAGATCGGCGAGCGCGGCGTGGCGGAGCGGCCGCGCCACCCGCTCGGCGTGCCAGCTCTCGACGGCCTCCATCACGCCCGAGGCTTCGGCGGCGGCGCGCGAGAGCCCCTTGCCCTGGGCGACCGCGACGGAGCGCGAGTTGGGCCGCGCCACCATCACCACCGGCAGCCCGATGCGGTCGAGCCCGGTCACGTGGGCGATGCGCGTGATCCCCATGGTGCCCAGATGCGGGCGGATGCGCGCGAGCGTCGCCTCGGGCGGCACGCCGCGATGGGTGTCGCGGCGATAGCCCTTGTCGCCGGGTGCCGCCGTCGCCGTCCCGACCGGCTCCATTCAGATCTCCACGACCACGGTGCCGAGCCTGTCGCCCGCCGCCACCGCGTCGTGCGCCGCCGCCGTCTCCGCGAGGGGAAAGCGCGCCGCGACCGCGTGGTCGAGCCGCCCCTCGGCGAGCCAGCGGCTGATCTGGGCCTCGCCGGCGCGCCGCCGCCCCGGCTCGAGCAGGTAGTCGAGCGCCATGTGCAGGCGCACGTTGCGGAACATCAGCGGATAGAACGGCAGTGCCGGCTCGGGCGCGGCCATCGAGGCGTAGGCGGCGATCGTCCCGCCCTCGGCGATCATCCGCACCGTCGCCGGGAGGTTGCCGCCGAACTCCACCTCGACGATGCGATCGACCCCGCGCCCGCCGGTGATCGCGAGGACCCGCTCGGCGACGTCCTCGCGGCGATAGTCGATCACGTGATCGGGCGGATGGGCGTGCCGGCTCGCATGGGCGGCCTTCTCGGGACCCGACACGGTCGTGATCACCTCGGCGCCGGCGAGCCTCGCCATCTGGACCGCATAGCGGCCGACCGCGCCGGCGCCGCCGGTCACGAGGACCGTCTGCCCCTCGATGGGGCCGTCGTGGAAGAGCGTCATCCAGGCGGTCATGGCGGGGATGCCGAGGCAGGCGGCCTCGGCCATCCCCACCCCGTCGGGCAGCGCCACCGCCTGCTCGGCAGGGAGCGCGATCCGCTCCGCCGCCGTGCCGAAGGCGCGCCGCCACTGGCCGTTCCAGATCCACACGCGCTCGCCCACCCGGCCCGGATCGACGCCCTCGCCGACGGCCTCGATCTCGCCCGCCCCGTCGGAATGCGGCACGACCTGCGGAAACGCCATCGTCGCCCCGGGCCTCGCGCCCGCCCGAAGCTTGACGTCGGAGGGATTGACCCCCGAGGCGGCGAGGCGCACCGCCACCTCGCCGGGACCCGGCGCGGGATCCGGCAGCTCGCCCGCGACGAGCACCTCCGCGGCCGGGCCGAACCGTTCGTAGTAGACCGCCTTCACCTGCCGCTCCCCGTCCGCCGCGCCCGGCGACAGCCTAGTGAAGCGGACGCGGCGAGGGAAACCCCTTCGGCGGTCGCGGTCAGCCCTTGCCCGCGAGCCGCTCGAGGTGCTTGCGGAGCTTGGCCGCGCCCGCCTCGGCGGCGCCCTGCAGCGCGGCGGCCGCGTCGTCCTTCAGCCGCTTGGGGTTGACCTTCGGCACGCTCGCCGAATTGGTGAGCACCGCCGCGCCGTCGGTCTTCGGCATCGGCACCACCGCGAGTTTCAGGGTGACCGAGACGGTCGCCTTGGCCTCGTCGTAGGCGATGCTCTCGACCGTCGGGTCGATCATGTAGCCCTGCTGGCCCTTGCGGATCTTCTCGCCGACCGCCAGCCCCTTGGCCCCCTTGAGCCCGGCGAGGAGCGCCGTCTCGACGATCTTCGGCGCCGCCTTCTTGGCGGCGTCGTCGAAGCTCGACTTCACCGTGACCTTGCCGATTTCGACCGGCGCTTTCGTCTCCGCCACCGTCTTTCTCCGGACATGCCAATGCGCGCCGCGCCGGT
>CAZWDE010000017.1:0-19197 GCA_964632555.1 uncultured Limibaculum sp. | reverse complement strand
CTGCGCTGGATGTTCTTCGAGCAGAACCAGGTGATGCCGACGATCGCCTGGGCGCGCTTCATCCGGCGCTTCCTGCCGGAGGACCATCCGATGCGGGCGCGCCTCGGCTGGCTCGACGAGGGCGCGCGGTCGGCGCTCGGCGTGCTGGAGCGCCACCTCGCCGGGCGGCCCCGCGTGGTGGGCGAGACGCTGACGATCGCCGACATCGCGCTCCACGGCTACGGCCACCTGGCGCCGGAGGCGGGCATCGACCTCGGCGACTTCCCGGAGCTGGCGCGCTGGCTCGGGGCGCTTCGCGCCGAGCCGGGCCACGTGGCCGTCGCGGCGGCGTCGGAGAGCGCGAGCGCCTGAGCCCCGCGCTCAACGCCCGACGAGCGCGCGGAAGGCGCGACCGAGGGCTGCGGCCAGCGCCTCGAGCCCCGGCGGCGGGCCGGCCTCGGCGCGCCAGGCGAGGCCGATGCTGCGGCACACCGCCCGGCCATGGATCTCGCGCGCCACGACGTCGGGATCCGTCTCGACCTCGGAGCGCACATAGAGCTCGGGCAGGAAGGCGACGCCGTGCCCGCGCCCCGCCATGCGGCGCAGGGCGTCGAGGCTGGCGCCTTCGTAGCCGCGGTGCACCCGCGCGCCGAAGCTCTCGCAGAGCGCCGCCACGGGCTCGGCCAGGCGGTGCTCCGGCGCGAGGCCCAGCACCTCGAGCCCGGCGAGGTCCTCCCGCCCGATGCCCGAGCGGACCGCGAGCGGATGGGCGCGCGGCAGGACGAGCATCAGCCGCTCGCGGAAAAGCTCCTCGGCGGCGAGCCCCGGCGCGCCGAGCGGCAGGCCGGCGAGGATCGCGTCGTGCCGCCCCTCGGCGAGCCCGCGCACGAGGTCCGCCGGCGTCCCCTCGCGCACGGCGACGCCCGCGCCGGTCGCGGCGAGATCGGCGAGCGCGGCCGGGAGCAGATAGGGCGCGATCGTAGCCGCCGCGCCGAGGCGCAGCCGGCCGGTCCCGCGGTCCGCGAGGGCGGCGCGGAGCCCGCCCACCGCCTCGAGGATCGCGCGCGCGCGGCGCTCGGCCTCGCGCCCGGCCGCCGTGAGCGTGGCGCCGCGCCCGCCCCGGTCGACGAGGCGGCAGCCGATCGCCTCCTCGAGGCCCTGCAGCTGCGCGCTGAGCGAGGGTTGGGCCACCCCGAGACACACCGCGGCGCGGCGCAGGCTCCCGGTCTCGGCGATCGCGAGCAGCGCGCGCAGCTGGCGGAGCGTGATGCCCGCGGCGGGGTCGCTCTCGGGCAGGACGGGCGCCCCCCCGAGGGGTCGCCGGCCCGCGGCCGCCCGCGGCGCCAGCCCGCTCAAAGCAGGAAGATCACGTAGACCGCGCCCCAGACGCCGACCGCGCTCGCGAGCAGGAGGCCGTTGGTCGGCACGCGCGCCAGCAGCCGCTTGAGGAGGTTGCGCTCCGGGCGGTAGGGCGCGTCGCCGGAGACCGCGACCGGGAGCTTCTCGCTCCGGAAGGGGTGCGCGGCCCGCCGGCCGGCCGCCGCCACGCTGTCGCGCAGGCCGCCCCAGAGGCCGGCGAGCGCGGCTCCCGCGCGCCCCGCGGCGCCGGTGACGGCGGCGACGATCCGGTTGAGGGCCGCCATGGCGCCGCTCGGGCGCGGCTCGACGGGAACGAGATCGGTGGACATGGGGGTCTCCGTCGGTTCGGTGCTCATGCGATCCTCAGCTCTGGCGCATCACGGCCATCACGTCGCGCAGCTGGGTCTTCACGCGCAGCGTGAAGAAGCCGAGCTCGGCGATGTGGCTCGGCACCAGGAGGGAGCCCGGCTCGCCGTCGGCGATCAGCAGCGGGTTCATCGACGCCGCGTTGCCGAGGCTCGCCATCAGCCGCGACCAGACGAGCTCCAGCCCCTCGCGCTCGATCACGTCGCCGAAGTCCCGCTCGAGGCCCTTCAGCAGGATCGCGTAGGCGTAGAGGCTGCCCTTGGTGTTGAAGAACAGGTCGTTGGCGTGCTCGCCCGGCGCGAGCCCCGCGGCGACCCGCTCGACATGCTCGACGAGGAGGTTCGCCTTCGACGAGATGTCGGCCTCGATCCGCGAGATCGCGGCGTAGAGGTTGTCCGGCCGGGGGTCGAAGACGGCCTCGCCCGTCGCCACCCGCGCGTTGTAGCTGCGCAGCGCCCGCGCCGCGGCGAGATACTGCTCCTCGCTGGTGATCGTGGGCGTCCACGTCTTCTCGAAGTCGAAGATCCAGACATTGCCCGGGAAGCGCAGGAGCCCGGCCGCGCGGTCGAGATCAGGATCGACCGCGGTCGCGCCGCGGCTGCGGCCCAGCACGTCGGCGAACTCGTAGGCGAACCGGCTGATGCCGTAGATCATGCCCTGCTGGTATTCCTGCATGTTGGTCAGCCAGTGGCCGGGCATGAAGACCGGCTCGTTGGCGACCCAGGGGTGCTCCTCGACCTCGCGCTCGATCAGCCCGACGGCCAGGTCGATGCTCGCCAGCCCGCCCGGCGTCGTCTCGCGGGGCGCGTAGTCGAGGCGGTCGTCGATGCGCTCGGTCGCGAAGAAGGCGAGCAGCACGACGATGCCGGCGAGGTTGACGGCGATCAGGATGGCGGTCAGCGTCCGCCGGCCGATGTGGACGCCCCGGCTCAGAACGGCGCTCGCGTAATCCCAGGCCGTGGCCCGGCCAACTGCTTCGGTCATGTCGGTCCTCCTCAGGTCGCCCTGTCGCGCTGCTCGGTCTCGGCCGGGTCCGCCGCGGCGGCGGCCGGCGCCTCGGCGGCCGGGTCGTCGGCGCCCGGCGTGGCGTCGGTCTCGGTGGCGAGGCGCGGGTCCGGGCCGGCGACCGCGCGGAAGCGTTCCTCGATCTCCGTGAAGAGCCGGTCGCGGGTCAGCCCGAGGGCGGCGAGCTGGCGGTCGCTCAGCCCCTCGAGCACCGAGCAGAGCTGGTCGAGCTCGCGCGCGCTGCGGTAGAGCGCCAGCCGGCGGCGGACCCGGTCGGCCCGCGCGGCGAGCCGGCGGCGCGCCTCCGACACGCCGGACGACCCCGCCACGCTGCGCGCGAGCGCCTGAAGCTGCCCCTCGATCCGGGCGGCGAGGCCCGGCGCCGCGCCCCGGCTGTCTGCTGTCATCGAACCCTCCGTCGCCGGCGGTGGACGGCCCCTGCGCCCCGCCTGTCGAGCGCTTTGACGCCGCCGGCCGGGGTTTCATCCCGGGGCTGCGCAGATTCTTTGAAAAAGCTGTGCCGAGGGTGGTTGGCGAAATATTTTCGCCGCGCGTGGGATGATTTGGCCATGCCGCGCGTCTGAGCGATGACAGGAGGCGCAACGGCTGGGAGATCCGGGAGACATGCGTGGCGTCGAGAGAGGGGGGACGGTCGGCGGAGCTCGCCGCGGAGATCCCGCGGCTCCGGCGGTTCGCCCGGCTCCTCACCCGGGGCGACGCGGCGGCGGCGGACGATCTGGTGCAGGAGACGCTGCTGCGCGGGCTCCGCTCGATCGACAGCTTCCGCGAGGACGCGGCCCTCGGCACCTGGATGACGACGATCATGCTGAACCTGCACCGCTCGGAGCATCGCCGGCGCGCGCGCGGCGAGACCGATCCCGAGACGGCGGCGCCCGAGCCCTCGGAGCCCGCCCGGCAGGAGCAGCGCCTCGAGGTGCAGGAGACGCTCGCGGCGCTGCGCGCGCTGCCCGAGGAGCAGCGCCTCGCCATCGCGCTCGTCTCGGTTCAGGACATGAGCTACGCCGAGGCGGCGAAGACCCTCGGCGTCAAGCTCGGCACGCTGATGTCGCGCATCTCGCGCGGCCGGGCGGCGATGCGGGCGCGCCTCGAGGGCGTGCCGTCGGGCAAGGACACCGGCTGACGCCGGGCTGACGGAGACGCGGGAGATGCAGGAAATCGATCACAGCGCCGTCGACGCCGCCATGCTCGCCGCCTATTGCGACGGCCAGCTCGGCGATCGCGAGGCCGCCCGCGTCGAGCAGGCGCTGCTCGAGCGGCCCGAGCTTCGCCGCGAGCTCACGCGCCTCGCCGCCGAGCGCCGGCGGCTGATCGACGCGCTCTGCGCCGGCGAGGCCGAGGAGGCGCCCGATCCGGCGATCTCCGCGCTGGCCGACCGGCTCGACCACCGCCTCCGGCTCCAGCGCGCGCGCCGGGTCGGGCTTCGCGCGGGCGGCGCGGTCGCCGCGCTCCTCGCGATCGGGGCGGCCGGGTGGGTGGGCCACGCCCAGATCACCGGCACGCCGATGTTCGCCCGGCCCTTCGTCGACCCCGACGAGCTGACCGCGACGGTGCCGGGCTTCGTCGCCGACGCGGCCGGGGCGCACGCGATCTTCGCCGACGACGCGGTGCACCCGGTCGAGTTCCGCGCGGCCGACGAGGCGGTGATGCAGCGCTGGTTCGAGACGCATCTCGGCGGCGACGCGGTGATCCCCGCGCTCGACGGGCTCGGCTTCGACCTCGTCGGCGGCCGGCTTCTCGCCGACGCCGACGGGCCGATGGCGCAGGTGCTCTACGAGAACGACACGGGCGACCGCGTGAGCCTCGTCTTCGGGCGCCGCGACGTGCCGGGCGGGACCGATCTCAAGCTGGTCCATGTCGGCAAGAGCTATGCGAGCTACTGGCGCGAGGGGGACTTCGCCTGGGCCGTGGTCGAGGACAGCCCCGGCGCCGATGTCAGCGCGGTGGCCACCCATGTCGCCGAGCTGATCCGGGCGACGCAGCGCTGAGAGGCCCGAGACGCCCCGGGGACCATCCGCGAGACTGGGAGACGCTATGGACGAGACCAAGTGCGATGGGCCAGCGCCCGGCGCCCGCTTCGAGAGATGGGGCCGGTTCGCCGCCTCGGAGGCCCGCCGCGTGCGCAAGCGCCTCTCCGCGGGACTGCTGATCGCGATCCCCGCCCTCGTCACCTTCTGGGTGATCGAGGTCACGCTCGAAGTGCTCGTGGCCTCGGGCGAGCCGCTGGCGCGGATCCTCGCCGGTTTCGTGACGCCGATCCTGCCGGGGCTGTCGGAGCTCCTGCTGAGCGACAGCCTGCGCTGGGTGGTGGCGATCGCGCTGATGCTGTCGCTGCTCTACGCGCTCGGCTCGCTCGCGGCGCGGATCGCGGGGCGCCGGCTGCTCGACCGGCTGGAGGCCTCGGTGCTCGCCATCCCGGGGATCGACATCGTCTACGGCGCGGTGCGCGATCTCATCACCTCGGTGAAAAGCGACAGCTTCGAGGGCAGCCGCGTGGTATTGATCGAGTTTCCGGGCCCGCACATGCGCACCGTGGGCTTCGTGACGCGCTTCCTGCGCGATGCCGGCACCGGGCGCTCGCTGGCCGCGGTCTATGTGCCGACCACGCCGAACCCGACCTCGGGCTATATCGAGATCGTGCCGGCGGACCGGCTGATCTTTCTCGACTGGACGCCTCAGGAGGCGATGCGCTTCGTGGTGTCGGGCGGCGTCGCGGGCCCCGAGACCATGGCGTTCGAGCCCTCCCCGGCCGCCGCGTCGGCCCCGTTCCCGGCCGCCGCCGTGGCGCCCGCCATGGCCCCCGGGCGCGAGCGCTCGTCGATCCAGGTGCGCGCCGAGAGGGGCGTGGCCGAGTGATAGGCCGCGCGGCCGATGACGTGCGCCGCGACCGGCGCGGTCAGCAGGACGAAGGCGATCGCCGCGATCGCCTTGGCGGCCGAGGCGAGGCCGGGCATCACGAGCGCCGCGGCGACGAAGATCAGCCCCGCCCCGAGCGTGCCGGCCTTGCTCGTCGCGTGCATCCGCATCAGCACGTCGGGCAGGCGCACCACGCCGATCGCGGCCACGAGGGAGAAGGCGGCGCCGACGAGCAGCAGCGCCGAGGCCGCGATCTCGGTCGGCCCGGCTTCGGCGAGCGCCGCGAGCGCGGCGCTCACGGCTCGCCCTCCGGGCCGAGCTCCGGGCGGACATGGCGCGACCGCCCCTGGCGCGCGATGTGCCGCGCGAAGGCGAGCGTCGCGAGGAAGCCCGCGAGCGCCAGCGACGCGGCGACGTCGAGATAGGCGTCGAGCCCGGTGACGATCGCCGTCAGCGCCGCGAAGGCCGCCATGAAGACCGACAGCAGGTCGAGCACCACCGCACGGTCGGCGGTGCTCGGCCCGAGGACGAGGCGGAGGAAGGCGAGGCCGGCCGCGGCGAGCAGGATCCAGCGGGCGATCTCGGCGGCGAGGATCACGAGGGTCATTCGAGGGCCTTCAGCACGGGGGTCTCGAGGGTGTCGCGGATCTCGGCGCGCAGCGCGTCGGGGTCGTCGACGAACATGGCATGGACATAGAGCGTCGCGCCGTCCTCCGAGAGGTCGAGCGAGAGCGTGCCGGGCGTCAGCGTCACGAGGCTCGAGAGAAGGAAGGTCTCCATCTCGCCGCGGCTGCGCAGCGGCACCGCGATGATGCCGGGCCGGTTGGTCTGCCCCGGCCGCAGCACGTCGACCGCCACGCGCAGCGACGAGACGACGAGCTCCCACAGGAACACGCCGGTCAGCCGCAGCAGCCGCGGCAGGCGAAGGAAATAGCCCTGCTCGGCGAACAGCGGGCGCGCGACCGAGAGCGCGGCGAAACCGATGAGGAAGCCGATGCCGAGGCTCGTGAGGGTGAACTCGCCGGCGAGCGCGGCCCAGAGCACGGCGAAGAGGAGGTTGATCGCGAAGGCGTTCACGGGCGGCCCCCAAGGAGCGCGGTCTCGGGCGGCGGGCCGAGCACGGCGGCGATGTAGCCCTCGCGGTCGAGCAGATCCTCCGCCGCGCGCTCGGCCACGAGGAGGAAGGGCTCGGGCACGAGCCCCATGGCGAGCGAGAGGGCGGTGAGCGCGACCACCGGCAGCACCAGCGCGCGCCGCGCCGGCGCGGGCAGCGCCGCGAGCGCGCGGACGCGCCCCGCCGGATGGGGCTTGAGATACCCCTTCAGCCAGATCTTGGTCATCGAGTAGAGCGTGAAGAGCCCGACCCCGAGCGTCGCCGCCACCGCGATCCAGTCCTCGGCCTCGGCGCCGGCCTGCACCAGCGCGAGCTTGCCCCAGAAGCCCGAGAAGGGGGGCACGCCGGCCATGGCGAGGGCGGCGAGGAGGAAGAGGAGCGTCAGCCCCGGCGCGGCCGCGTAGAGCCCTCCCGACCGGTCGAGGTCGTGGCTGCCGGTCAGGCGCCGCGCGACGCCGGCGATCAGCACGAGGTTCGCCTTCACCACGATGTTGTGCACCATGTAGAGGATCGCCCCCATCAGCGCGAGCGCCGAGCCGAGCGCGAGGCCGAGCGCCATGTAGCCGATCTGGCTGACGATGTGGAAGGCGAGGATGCGGTGCACCTCGGTCTGCGCGGCCGCCCCGATCACGCCCACCACCATGGTGAGCACGGCGATCGGCAGGAGAAGCTCGAGCGCCGGCCCGTCGGGGAAGACGAGCGGGAACACCCGCATCAGCGCGTAGACGCCCACCTTGGTGAGGATCGCGGCGAAGAGCGCGGTCACCGCCGCCGGGGGCGTGTGGTAGGCGGCCGGCAGCCAGAAGAACAGCGGGAAGAGCCCCGCCTTGGCCGCGAAGGCGGCGAAGAGGAGCAGCGAGGCGGCGGCGACGGCGCCCTCGGGCGCGCCGGCCAGGCGGCCGGGCAGCTCGGCCATCGTCAGCGTGCCGCCGAGCCCGTAGAGAAGGCCGACGGCGGTGAGGAAGGCGAGCGTCGCCACGAGGTTGAGCGCGACATACTTGACGCCGCCGTCGATCTCGGCGCGGCTGCCGCCGAGCGCGACCAGCCCGAAGGACGCGATCAGCATCACCTCGAACCAGACATAGAGGTTGAAGAGGTCGCCCGTGAGGAACGCGCCGGTCGCGCCGGCGATCAGCAGCTGCGCCAGCGCGTGCCAGCCCGCGCGGCCGTGCCGCCCGGCGATGTCGGCCGTGGCGTAGAGCGCGACGAGGAGCCCCATCGCCGCGGTCACCAGCACCATGAGCGCCGAGAGCGTGTCGGCGACGAGGGCGATGCCGACCGGCGGCGCCCAGCCGCCCATGCCCGCCGAGAGCCGCCCCTCGGCCCAGACCGTGGCGAAGAGCGCGACCGCCGCCGCGGTCTGGAGGCCCGAGCCCGCGAGGCCGATCCAGCGCGCCGCCTCGGTCCGCCGCGCGAGCAGCGTCGCCACGGCGGTGGCGAAGGGGATCAGCAGCGGCGCCGCCAGGACCCAGCTCATGGCGCCTCCTCGGGCGGTTCGGCGACCCGCATCGCCTCGGGATCGACCGTGCCGAGCCGCCGGTGCGCGGCGAGCGCCAGCGCGAGCGCGAAAGCCGCGAGGCCGAAGCCGATGACGATCGCGGTGAGCACCAGCGCCTGCGGCAGCGGGTCGGCGACCGCGCCGTCGGGGGCGGCGGCGCCCTCGGGGATCAGCGGCGCCGCGGCGGGCGTCAGGCTGCCGGCGGCGAAGACGACCAGATTGGCCGCGGTGCCGATCAGCGCGACGCCGAGCACGACGCGCAGGAGGTGCCGCGCGAGCAGGAGATAGACGCCCGCCGCCGTCAGCACGCCGGCGAGCAGCGCGACCGCGGTCTGGCTCATGCCTCCTCCTCCAACGCGAAGACGAGCGCCGACACCGCGCCGAGCACGACGAGCCAGACGCCGATGTCGAAGAGCAGCACGGTCGAGATCGGCAGGCCCTTGCCCCCGCCGTCGGCGCCGAGCAGGAGCCAGAGCCCCGAGAAGGGCGCCCGCCCCGCGGCAAAGGAGAGCGCGCCCGCCAGCAGCGCCGCGCCGACGCCGAGGGCGGCGACGCGCAGCGGCGCGATCCGCAGCGCGCGCCGCGCGGTCGCCACGCCGTGGCTGATCGCGAGGAGCGCGACGGCCGCGGCCGCCAGCAACCCGCCGATGAAGCCGCCGCCCGGCGCGTTGTGGCCCCGCAGCAGCATGAAGAGCGAGAAGACGAGCAGCATCCCGACGAGGATGCGCGCGGCCGCCTGCAGGATCGGGGTGCTCATTCGGCCGCCTCCCGCACCGCCGGCGCCGGCGCGGGCGGCGCGGCGCGCGTCGCCGGGCGGGCCGATGCGCGCAACCGGACGAGCGCCACCGCCCCGACCGCCGCGGCGGCGACCACCACGATCTCGCCGAAGGTGTCGAGCGCGCGGAAGTCGACGAGGATCACGTTGACGATGTTGCGCCCCTTGGCCTCGGGCACGCTCATCGCGGCCATCGCGTCGGGCACGGCGCGCCCCGCGTCGTGCGCCGCCACCGCGATGGTGAGCGCCGCGACCGAGAGCCCGGCGACCGCGGCGATCACGGCCGCACCGGCATCGGCCGGTCGGGGCGCCAGCTCGGGCAGCCGATGCAGCAGCGACGCGATCAGGATGATCAGCATCACGTCGACGAGGAGCTGGGTGATCGCGACGTCGGGCGCGCCGAACAGCACGAAGAGCATGGCCACGCCGATGCCCACGGCGCCGAGCCCGCCGATCGCCGCGATGCGGCGACGGGCGAGCGCCGCGACGAGCGCGCCCGCGGCGGCGAGGAGCGCCGCCGCCGCGGCCTCGACCGCGAGCGGCTCGCCGGCGGCGAGCACGGGCGGCGCCAGCCCGCCCGCGAGGACGAGCGCGGCGAGCGGCAGCCCGAACACCGCCGCGAGCGTCACCGCGAGATAGCCGCGCAGCGACCCGCCCTGCACGGCCGCGGTGACGGCGGCGAAGCCCCGGGCGATGGCGTCGAGCAGCCCGTCCCACAGACGGTCCGCCAGCGCCGGCGCCCGCCTGAGGAGCCGCACCAGCCAGGGGTGGACGAGGAAGCCGACCACGCCGATCGCGACGGTCGCGAAGCTCATCGCGAGCGGCAGGTTGATCCCGTGCCAGAGCTTCAGCGTCACGACCTGCGGCGCGCCGGCGACCGCCGTGACCGCCGGCTGCACGAGGGTGCGCCCGGCGAGATCGGGCGCGATGCCGAAGACGAGCCCGCCGGCCGCGAGCGCGAGCGGGGGCAGCCACATCGCCGGCGGGCTCTCGTGCGGCGCCCGCGGCGTGTCGCGGCGGCGGCCGAAGATGACGCGGAAGAGGATCACGAGCGCGAGCGTCACCATCAGCGCGTTGGCGAACACGGCGGCGCCGGCCAGCAGCAGGGGCTCCTCGGCGATCGCCAGCGCGCCCTCGTATTTGAGCTCCTTGCCGACGAAGCCGAGGAAGGGCGGGAAGCCCGCCATCGAGCCGGCCGCGAGCACGCCGGCGAGCGACGTCGCGGGCATCGCGCGCCACAGGCCGCCGAGCGCGCCGATCTCGCGCGTGCCGGTGCCGTGCTCGATGCTGCCGACGACGAGAAAGAGCGAGGCCTTGTAGAGCGCGTGCACGATCAGGAACGTCATCGCGGCGGCGATCGCCACCGTCGCCTCGGCGCCGAGGAACATCACAAGCGCCCCGAGCGCCATCACCGAGGTGTAGGCGAGCGCCAGCTTGAGGTCGGTCTGGCGCATCGCGAGGACCGCCGCCAGCACCATGGTGGTGCCGCCCGCGAGCGAGAGCGACCACGTCCACGCCTCGGTGCCGGCGAGCGCGGGGTGGAGCCGGGCGAGCAGGTAGACCCCCGCCTTCACCATCGTCGCCGAGTGGAGATAGGCGCTGACGGGCGTCGGCGCGGCCATGGCGTTGGGCAGCCAGAAATGGAACGGGATCTGGGCCGATTTCGTGAACGCGCCGATCAGCACGAGCGCGAGGATCGCCGGGTAGAGCGGGTGCTCGGCGAGCGAGCCCGCCGCGAGGATCTCGGAGAGCCGCGTGGTTCCCGCCGCGATCCCGAGGAGCACGAGGCCCGCGAGCAGCGCGAGGCCGCCCGCGCCCGTGACGAGGAGCGCCTGCCAGGCCGAGCGGCGGGCCTTGGGCGAGGCGTGGTCGAACCCGACGAGCAGGAAGGAGGCGACCGTGGTCACCTCCCAGAAGACGAAGAGCGCGATCAGGTCGTCGGCCAGCACGAGGCCGAGCATCCCGGCCATGAAGGCGCCCAGATAGAGAAAGAAGCGCACGAGATGGGGGTGATCGCGCAGGTAGCGCGCCGCGTAGAGCGCGATCAGCCCGCCGAAGCCCGAGATCAGCAGCGCGAAGAGGAGCGACAGACCGTCGATGCGGATGGCGAGCGCCACGCCGAGGCTCTCCGCCCAGGGCATCGCCAGCGCGAAGGCCCGGCCCTCGGCGACCGCGGGGATCAGCTTCGCGAAGATCAGCAGGAGCCCGGCCGAGACCGACGCCACCACCCAGCCGAGGAGCGGACCGGGCGAGGGGGCGGGCGAGCCTCGATCGGGGCCGCGCAACGGCCCGCTCATGCGGCCGGGCGCCGGGGGGCGGCGCCGGCGGTCGCCGCGCGGCCCTGCCCGGTCCGATCGGTGATGTCGGCTGGCTCGCCCGCCATGTCCCGTCCCGTGGTCTCGCTGTTCGCCGAACCGTTGCATATGGGCGGCGCCGGCGCAGCCGCAATCGGCCCGGCGCCATGACTGTGATCGGATTTTCCTCTCGGCCCCCGCGCGGCGCTCAGGCCGGCTCGAGGCGGCGCACCCGCCCGTCGCCCCGCGGCACGATCCACACCTCGTCATGGGGGTAGTCGGCCTCCGACCTGCCGCGGAGCTTGCGGATCACTTCGATCTGGAACTCGATCCAGCCCATCTCGTGAGGCCGCGCCCCGTTCTCGCGCATCGCCCGGTCGAGCGCCGCGAGGTGCCAGAACGGCACGCTCGGGAACGTGTGGTGCGCGGTGTGATAGGGCATCTGCCAGCAGAGCCACCGCATGAGCGCGTTGGCCCTCGTCGTGCGCGTGTTCTCGAGGATGTCGTCGGCGTGGCTGAGGCCGAGATGCTCGATGGTGTTCTGGAGCTGGTGCACCGGCTTCATCGCCACCATCGGCGCGAGCCAGAGCATCACCGCCGCCCACGAGCCGGCGGCCACCGAGACGGCCGCGACGCCGGCGTAGAGCGCCGCGTGGAGCCGCGCCTCGCGGATCACGAGGGCGTGCTCGTCCGGGCGGACATAGGGTTCGGGCACGCGGCCGCGGCAGAAGCGGACGATCCGCGCGACGCGGCTCCACCAGTAGGTCGGCCCCCAGAACCAGAGGAGATAGGAGCGGAGCGTGTAGGGCTCGCGCACCAGCTCGCCGTCCTTCTCCCAGTCCTGCGTGTGCTGGTGGTGCGCCCAGTGCTGGATCCGGTCGAAGTCGCGCGGATAGAGCATCAGGATCCCGATGACGCGGCCGAAGAGGACGTTCGGCCAGCGGGTGGCGAAGACCGTGCCGTGGCTGAGCTCGTGCTGGCCGGCGTAGAGGAAGTTGAGCAGCACGCCGTGCACCATGAAGAGCGGCACGGCCCACCAGGTGCCCCAGAGGCTCCAGAGAAGGGTGCCCGAGACCGCGATCGCGCCCGCATGGCTGCCGAGCTGGAGCGCGCCCCGCAGGTCCGAGCGCTGCATCAGCGCGCGCAGCTCTGCGGGCGCGATCAGGCGGCGGCGCGAGAAGCTGGCCTCCACGGTTCCCTCCGTCCTCCGACACCCCGAGCCTCGGACATCGGCGCGCGAATGTAAACGGTGTCGGCCAACCCGCGGCGACGCCGGCGGCCCGAGGCGGGTGGGCGCCACGAGACCTCTTGCGCGACCGGTTCGGAGGTCGCGGTTGCCGGAAAGCGGCGTCCCGAGGCCGTGACCCGGGACGCGGACGGTCGCCGCCCGAGGATGGCCGACAGGGCCGCAGCGGTCACGACGGCCCCGGCCACGGGGGCAGCCGGTTCGGGCTGCACCAGGCCGCCGGATTTCGCGGTCGCGGGGAAACGGCGCGTCCGTGGCGACGGGCGCCCGGGATCTCCCGCCCATCCCCGTCCGCGAAACCGGGAACCTCCGGTGTTCGCGGGCGCGCGCGCTGGCGGAGGTGCGGCTGCCGAGGCTGCGGCGGTCAGCAACGGCCGCGCCGATGGGACGGGGCACGGCCGGCCCCGTCGCGCGTCGTTGAAGCTGACGTAAAGGAAGTCACAGAAATGTCGTGCCCGAACCACCTATTCTCTATCGTCAGATAGCCGTTGGAGACCGTCATGAAGGCGCATGGTTTCGGAGCCGCCACGACTGTCGCGTTGCTCCTCGTCAACTCAGCATCCGCCGACCCGCTGCGGTCGGTGACCCAGTCAATTCTTGTGGAAAGCGGACGGACACCGGCCGCGGCGGTGGGCGCGGCCGACGCGCCGGCGCGGCTTCTCGTCGGCCGGCACCTGCGCTTCCAGCCCTTCGACGCCGCGCTCGGCGCGCTCGATCACGTCACGCTGACGATCGAGGGCGAGGTCGAACACGCCTATGTCGTGAGCGTGAGCGACGATCTGCCGGGCGACGAGGCGCCGGAGCGCGTCGCGCTCGCGGTCGCGCTGTCGACCGACCTCCACCTCGACTTCGACGGCATCGGCTGGAGCCTCCGCCGCCCGCAGCCGGGCGCGGCGGTCGCCTGCGCCGGCCTCGGCTCCTGCGTGCTGCGCCACCGCGAAAGCTTCGCGGTCGACGAACGCGTGGTTCTGCCCCATCGGCGCCGGCGGCCCGACGGCGCGCGGTGGCGGCCCACCGGCTTCCTCCGTCTGCGCGCCGCGGCGCCCGTGGCCGCGCAGCTCTGCCCGGAGCACGGCGCGTTCGAGACCTGCACGATCCGGCGCGCCGATGTCCGGATCGGCGGCGGGGGCCTGCGCGTGGCGCTGACCTACTGGTACCGGCCGACCGCGGCCGCCGCCCCGGCGGGACCCGGCGTTGGGGCGCCGCTCATCGCCTTCGCCTGCGGCGCGGGCTTCGCCGCGCTCGTCGTCCTCGGCTGCCTCGTCGGCCGGACCGGGCGGCGCGGCGAGGAGGCCCGCCCCGCCGCGCACGGGCGCCGGCGCGGCGCGGGGAAGGGCGCGACGCGGGGCGATCCGGAGCGTATGCGGGCCGAGCTCGCCCTGCGGAACGGGCTCGGCTGATCGCGCCGGCGCCTTGCGCCGGATCATGGTGCGCCGCGCCGGGCCCTGCCACG
This sequence comes from uncultured Limibaculum sp., assembly GCA_964632555.1. Lineage (GTDB taxonomy): Bacteria > Pseudomonadota > Alphaproteobacteria > Rhodobacterales > Rhodobacteraceae > Thermohalobaculum. Next base: position 5,234 of record CAZWDE010000017.1, on the reverse strand, counting down.
CTGCGGCCAGCGCACATGCCAGCATGGAGGGGCCGCCGCGATGTCGATCACCGAGTGGGACGCGTTCGTCGAGCAGACCGACGCCCGCATGGCCGCGCTGCGCGAGGGGATCCCCGACGTGGCGAGACCGTTCGCCGGCCTCGCCAGCGCCGCGACCCGCCCGGGCGCGCTCGACGCGAAGACCAAGGAGCTGATCGCGCTGGCGATCGGGATCACCGCGCGCTGCGACGGCTGCCTCGCCTACCACGCGCGCGCCGCCGGCCGGCTCGGCGCGACGCGCGCCGAGATCCTCGAGGTGATCGCGGTCGCGGTCTACATGGGCGGCGGGCCCTCGATGATCTACGGCGCCGAGGCGCTGGCCGCCTTCGACGGGCTCGCGGGCGCGCCGGCCTAGCAGTCGAGGGTGGTCTGGCGTTCCCAGTCCGACAGGTGGCTCTTGAAGTCGTGCCACTCCGACATCTTGAGCTTGACGAAGGCCGCGACGGTGTCGTCGCCCAGCCGCTCGCGAAACACCGCGTCGGTGTCGAGCGCGCGGAGCGCGTCGAGCAGGTTCAGCGGCAGCCGCCTCGCGTCGGTGGCCTTGTGCGCCTCGGTGTACATGTTGATGTCGAGACGCGCGCCGGGATCGAGGCTCCGCTCGATGCCGTCGAGGCCCGCGGCCAGAACGCCGGCGGGCAGGAGGTAGGGATTGGCGGCGCCGTCGGCGAGGCGGATCTCGAAGCGCCCGGGATCGGGGATGCGCACCATGTGGGTGCGGTTGTTGCCGCCATAGGTGACGGTGTTGGGCGACCAGGTGGCGCCCGAGGCGGTCACCGGGGCGTTGATGCGCTTGTAGGAGTTGACCGTGGGGTTGGCGATCGCGCAGAGCGCCTCGGCATGGGCCATCACCCCGCCGAGGAAGCGGTAGCCGAGGGCGGAGATCCCGAGCGCGCCGTCGGGGTCGTGGAAGAGGTTCGTCGCCCCGTCGCCCGACCACACGCTGACATGGGTGTGGCAGCCGTTGCCGGTGAGGTGCGCGAACGGCTTCGGCATGAAGGTCGCGCGCAGCCCGTGCTTCTCGGCGATCGATTTCACCATGTACTTGAAGAAGGCGTGGCGGTCGGCGGTGACGAGGGCGTCGTCGTACTCCCAGTTCATCTCGTACTGGCCGTTCGCGTCCTCGTGGTCGTTCTGGTAGGGGCCCCAGCCGAGGGTCTGCATGGCGTCGCAGATCTCGGTGACCACGTCGTAGCGGCGCATCAAGGCGGCAACGTCGTAGCAGGGCTTGGCCTGCGTGTCGGAGGGGTCGGCGACGGCGTCGCCCGCGGCCGTGATCAGGAAATACTCGCACTCGACGCCGTGCTTCAGGCGATAGCCCTGCGCCTCGGCCTCGGCCAGCACGCGCTTCAGCGTGTTGCGCGGCGCGTGGGCGACCCCCGCGCCGTCGATGTGCAGATCGGCGGCGAGCCAGCCGACCTGCGGCTTCCAGGGCAGCTGGATCAGGCTCTCCGGATCGGGGACCGCGAACATGTCGCTGTCGGCCGGCGTCATGTCGAGCCAGGTGGCGAAGCCCGCGAAGCCGGCGCCGTCGCGCGCCATGGCGCCGATCGCCGAGGCCGGCACCAGCTTCGCGCGCATCACGCCGAAGAGATCGACGAAGGAGATCAGGAAGTACTCGATTCCGCGCGCCTTGGCTTCCTCCGCCAGATCGATCGTCATGGGTGGCCCTCTCTCCTGCTGATCTTGTGATGTGCTTTGGGAGGCTCAGTCCGCGCGGCCGGGGATCCACGAGGTTCCGGCGAGGGGCACCTGCGCCATCGCCGCCGCCTCGACGGTCAGCGCCGCCAGGTCCTCGGGCTCGAGATTGCGCAGGTGGCTCTTGCCGTTGGCCCGCGCGAGCGTCTGGGCCTCGAGCGTCATCACCGCGAGATAGTTGGCGACGCGGCGGCCGGCCATCAGCGGATCGAGCCGGGCCTCGAGCTCCGGGTCCTGCGTCGCCACGCCGACCGGGCAGCGCCCGGTGTGGCAGTGCGCGCAGGCGCCGGGCGCGGTGCCGAGGGCGGCGTAGTCCTCCACGTAGATCGGACGGTTGCAATTGAGCGCGATCATGGCGGCCGAGCCGATCGACACCGCATCCGCCCCGAGCGCCATCGCCTTGGCCACGTCGGCGCCGCTCCGGATCCCGCCGGACACGACGAGCTGCACCTTGCGATGCATGCCGAGCTCGACGAGCGCGCGCACCGCCTCGCGCACCGCCGGCAGCGTGGGGATCCCGACATGCTCGATGAAGACGTCCTGCGTCGCCGCGGTGCCGCCCTGCATCCCGTCGACCACCACGACATCCGCGCCGGCCTTCACGGCGAGCGCGGTGTCGTAGTAGGGCCGCGCGGCGCCAACCTTGACGTAGATCGGCTTCTCCCAGTCGGTGATCTCGCGCAGCTCCCCAATCTTGATCTCGAGGTCGTCCGGCCCGGTCCAGTCGGGGTGGCGGCAGGCCGAGCGCTGGTCGATCCCCTCGGGCAGCGTCCGCATCTCGGCGACCCGCGCGGTGATCTTCTGGCCGAGCAGCATCCCGCCGCCGCCGGGCTTCGCCCCCTGCCCGACCACCACCTCGATCGCGTCGGCCTTGCGCAGGTCGTCCGGGTTCATGCCGTATCGGGAGGGCAGGAGCTGATAGACGAGGCGATCGGAGTGGCTGCGCTCCTCGGGCGTCATGCCGCCGTCGCCCGTGGTGGTGGAGGTGCCGGCGGCCGTGGCGCCGCGCCCGAGCGCCTCCTTGGCGTTGGCGCCGAGCGCGCCGAAGCTCATGCCGGCGATCGTGATCGGGATCTTGAGCTCGAGGGGCTTCTTCGCGAAGCGGTCGCCGCGCACCACGTCGGTGCCGCAGGCCTCGCGATAGCCCTCGAGCGGGTAGCGCGACATCGAGGCGCCGAGGAACACCAGATCGTCGAAGCAGGGAACCCGCCGCTTCGCGCCCCCGCCGCGGATGTCGTAGATGCCGGTCGCCGCCGCCCGCCTGATCTCAGAGACCGTGTGCTCGTCGAAGGTCGCGGATCGGCGCGGGACGGTGCGCGGGGCTCGGGAATAGTCGGCCATCTGGGGGGCTCCGGGGTCTGAAAGGGCGCTCACGCGTCGGGGCTGTCGATCTCGAAATTGTAGAGCCGGCGGGCGGAGCCGTAGCGCGTGAACTCGCCCGGATCGGCCGCGATCCCTGCCGCCGCCAAGAGCTCCGCAAGCTCGGCCCGGTGCTTGTCTTTCATCTTCTTTTTCACGCAATCGGCGCCGAGCGAGGCCACGCGCCCGCGCACATAGATCCGCGCCTCGTAGATCGAGTCGCCGAGATCGGCGCCGGCATCGCCGAGCACCACGAGCCGGCCCGCCTGCCCCATGAAGGCCGACATATGCCCCACCGAACCGCCGACCACGATGTCGATCCCCTTCATCGAGATCCCGCAGCGCGCCGAGGTGTTGCCCTCGATCACCAAGAGCCCGCCATGGCCGGTCGCGCCCGCCGATTGCGAGGCGTTGCCGGTCACGCGCACCCGCCCCGACATCATGTTTTCCGCCAGGCCCGTGCCGGCATTGCCCTCGATCGTGACATGCGCGCGCTGGTTCATGCCGGCCGCGTAATAGCCGCAATGGCCGCGGATCGTGACCTCGATCGGGTGGCGCAGCCCGCAGGCGAGCGCATGGGCCCCGCCGGGATGCGCGACCGTGAAGGCCCCGCGCTCCGCGGCTTGCAGGGCGGCGTTGACCTCCCGCAGCGACTGCCGGGCCAGATCGAGCCCGGTGTTGTCGATGGTCCCCGGCGCGCTCATGCAGCGGTCCCTTCGAAGCGTTTGTGATGATCGCCCGGATGCACCCGTGGCCGCCGCTCGACGGCGGCGGGCTTTGCAAGCGCCGCGGCCGACCGGCGAGGGCAGTGTCCGCGGATCGCGTGCGCGGCGCTCATGCCGCGTGGCTCCAGCTGTAGATCCGCGCGGGCTCGGGCTCCCAGATCTCTGCCTCCGACGCGCCCGGCAGCGGCGCGATCGCCCGATATTCTGAGGCCATGGCCACCCAATCCCCGGTCTCGGCGATCACCGCGGGTTTGCAGGCGATGGGGTCGCGGACCACGGCGAACCCCTCCGCCGTGCCGATGGCGAATGTGTAGAACCCGTCGAGGTCCTTGAGTGCTGCAGCGACCGCCTCGGCCAGGCTCTCGCCCCGGCGCATCCGCTCGGCGAGGAAGCCCGCGGCCACTTCGCTGTCGTTCTGCGTCTGGAACCGCTCGCCCGCGCGGGCGAGGCGCGCGCGCAGACGGTTGTGGTTCGAGAGCGAGCCGTTATGCGCGAGGCAGGTGTCGGCCCCCGTGGAGAAGGGGTGCGAGCCCGCGATCGTCACCGCGCTTTCGGTCGCCATGCGGGTGTGGGCGATGGCGTGGGTGCCGGCGCGGGCTTCGAGGCGGTAGCGCTCGGTCACCTCGCCCGGATCGCCGAGACCCTTGAAGATCTCGATCGCGCGGCCCTCCGAGAGCACCGTGACGTCCGGCGCGAGCTCGAGGATCAGCGCGCGGGCCTCTGCCCCGTCTCCCGCATGGCGAAAGAGGCAATGATCGCCCAGCACCTCGGCGCGCACCGCGACCTCCATCCGCGCCGAGAGCGCGTCTGCGAGCCCGTGCCACTCAGCCTCTGTCCGCGCCCCGACGCAGGTGATCTTGCGCCCGTCCCCCGCAGCGCCGTAGACGGCGAAGCCCGCGCTGTCGGGTCCGCGGTCGCGCATCTCGGCGAGCATCAGCGCGGTCAACCGGCCGAGCTCGGGCCGCAGACCCTCGGATTTCAGGAACAGTCCGGTGATGCCGCACATGCGCGTCGCCCCACTGCGCGCCGATCTGTGGCGCGGGCCCACAGTCCTCCGCACCGCACGGGCGGTCAAGAAAAAAAATTTCCTCTTGGGAAATCTCCCGGCGGTTCAATCGGGGCTCTCCTCGCTGTCGTGGCTCACGATCACCGAGAGATAGACCGCTGGCAATCGTTTGAGTTCGAGCGGCCCGTGCAGCGCCTGCGCGTCGAAGAAGAGCGAGTCCCCCGGGGCGAGGGCGTATGTCTGGCTGCCGTGGCGATAGACCACCTCGCCGGCGATCATGTAGATGAACTCGACGCCGGGATGCTGAAAGATGGGGTGCGCGTCGGATCGCTCGTCGAGCGTGATGAGGTAGGGCTCCACCTGCATCCGGCTTCTAAGCGAGTGTCCCATGAGTTGGTACACATGGCCCT